>NZ_JBIUHC010000173.1:0-20461 GCF_044627735.1 Cupriavidus sp. CuC1
TTTGCCTACTTTCTTGGCGAGACAAGAAAGTAGGTCGCCTCCCCGCAGGGGAGGTGAAACTGCCTTTGACTTTAGGCTTTTGACCTTGCAGTTAAGCAGTTGAAGCTGATTTTGCAGTTGCAGTTGCAGTTGCAGTTGCAGTTGCAGTTGCAGTTGCAGTTGCAGTTGCAGCTGATCTTGCAACCAACAACCACTCCCCTCACCCCTCACCCCACAAACCGATACCCCACCCCCACCTCAGTCATCAAATGCGAAGGCTGCGCCGGATCAGCCTCCAGCTTGTGCCGCAAGTGCCCCATATACACCCGCAAATAATGGCTGCTCTCCGAGTGCGCCGGCCCCCATACTTCCCGCAGCAGTTCGCGATGCGTCATGACCTTGCCGCGATGCGCGATCAGCACGGCAAGCAAGCGATACTCGATCGGCGTCAGGTGCACATCCTGCCCGGCGCGGGTGACCACGCGGTTGGCCAGGTCGATCTGCACCTCGCCAAAGGCGATCTGCGGCGTGCCTTGCGGATTGGTCTTGGCATGCCTGCGCAGCAGCACGCGCACGCGCGCGATCAGCTCGCCCACGCCGAAAGGCTTGGTCAGGTAATCGTCCGCGCCGGCGTCCAGCGCGGCGATCTTGTCGTCCTCGCCGGAGCGCGCCGATAGCACCAGCACGGGCACTTCGGTCCAGGTGCGCATCTCGCGGATCAGCGTCATGCCGTCGCCGTCGGGCAGGCCCAGGTCGAGGATCACCACGTCGGGCTGGCGCGTGCCGGCATCGATCAGGCCGCGCTTGAGCGTCTCGGCCTCATGCACGGCACAGCCTTCTGCCTGCAGCGCCTCGCGCACGAAGCGCCGGATATGCGGCTCGTCTTCGACCAGCAGGACAGTCGGCGAAAATTCAAATGCCATTTCAGTTGGACTCCTTGTTTGCTGCACCGTGCGCGACCAGCCCGGCGCCGCTTCCGTGCGCGGCGGCTTGCAGCGATTCAGCCGGCCCAGGCAACTCAAGCGGCTCGGGCTCGATCGCAGGCGGATTGCCGCGCGGCAGCGCCACGACAAAGCGTGCGCCAGTGTGGTCCGCGTTCACGCTCTCCACCCAGATGCGCCCGCCGTGCACCTGCACGATGGCTTCGCACACGGCCAGGCCGAGGCCAACGCCCGCGGTCGCGGACTCGCGCTCGCCGCGCGTGAATTTCTGGAAGATCGAAAGCTCCTGCCCGCGCGGCACGCCAGGGCCGTCGTCCGCCACCGCGAGCCGCACCTCCGCTTCGACCACTTCGCCGGAGATGCGGATGCCGGTGCCCGGCGGCGTGTACTTGGCAGCGTTCTCCAGCAGGTTGCACAGCACGCGCTCCATCAGTACCGCATCGCACTCCACCAGCGGCAGCGCCGATAGATCCGCGACCGACACGCGGTGCCGCGACAGCGCATCACGCATGCCGGCAAGCGCCGCGCCGACCAGCTCTTCGAGCGACTGCCACTCTTTTTGCATGCGCACGTCGCGGCTTTGCAGGCGCGCCATGTCGAGCAGGTTGACCACCATGGTGCGCATGCGCAGCGCCTGCTCGCGCATCGCGCCGACCGTTTCCGACAACGACGGCGGCAGCGGCGGCTCCGCGCGCTGCATGGTCTCGGCCATGCCGATCAGGCTGGTCAGCGGCGTGCGCAGATCATGCGAGACCGCGGCCAAGAGCGAGCTGCGCAGCCGCTCCGATTCCATCGACACCAGCGCCTGCTGCGCCACCTCCACATAGTGCAGCCGCTCGATGGCGATCGCGATCAGCGTGGCGAACACATCGATCTGCCGGCGCCGCTCGGGCCGCGCGAAGGCGCGCCACTCCTGCGGCTCCACCGCCAGCACGCCGCGCGTCTGCATGGGCGCCTTGAGCGGCAGGTAGAGCACGGTGCTGCCCGGCAGCGTGTGGGTGCCGGTGCCGGCAGGCTGGCCGTGATCGAACACCCATTGCGCCAGCACGGGATCGATCGCGTCGCTGCCGCGTTGCATGGGATCGATCACGGGCGGCATCAACCGCCCCTTGGCCGAGACCAGGAAGAATGCCGAGCGCGCGCCAAGCGCAGCTTGCAGGAAGCGGCTGCTGATGTCGATGATCTGCTCGGGCATCAAAGCGGCGGACAACTCGCGCGCCAGCTCGTACAGGGTGCGCGCATCGGTTTCGCGCTCCACCGACACCTGCGCTTGCTCGCGCAGGCCGGCAGTGAGCTGGCCGATCACAAGGCCCACCGCAAGCATCACCACGAACGTCACCAGGTACTGCACATCGCTCACCGAGAACGACATGCGCGGCGGCACGAAGAAAAAGTCGAAGGCCGCCACCGACACCACCGAGGCCAGCGCGGCGGGCCCGCGCCCGTGGCGCAGCGCCACCGCCACCACTGCGGCCAGGAACAGCATGGCGATGTTGACCAACTCGAACCACGGGCGCGCCACCGCCGACAACAAGCTGGCGCCCGCGCACCACGCGATTGCCCACAGATAGTCCACGCGGTGCGCCACCACGCCGCTGACGTCGTTGCGGGCCGGGTCCTCGCGCACGTCGGCGCGCCCCGGCTCCGGCTGCGCGCGGCCGCGCGTGTCGGTGCCCATGGCATCGGCGGCAACACGGATCACGTCGATCTCCGGGCAGCCCAGGGCCAGCGAATCGGCAAAGCTATGGCGCCCGAACAGCCATGCGCGCGCGCCCAGGAACGGCGCCAGGCTGAGCGCGATCAACGCGCGGCCACGCGCCAGCAGGCCGCCGCCGCTGGGGCGCCAGTTGCCGGGTGCGCGCCCCACCACCACCTTGGTCAGGTTGTGGCGCCGCACATAGCCCGTCACCGCCTGCACGATATCGCTGCCGGCCAGGGTTTCGGTGCGCGCGCCGAGCTCTTCCGCGAGCCGCATCGCCTCCTGCACGTTGGTGCGCTCATGCACGGCAAACGGCGCCAGGCGCGGCGTGGCCACCGTGACCACATGCCAGTCGCAATCCAGTTGCCCGGCTAGCCGGCGCGCGCTCTTGACCACCTGCCCGGCATCGTCGCCGGTGCCGATGCACGCCAGCACCGCTTCGCGCGTGCGCCACACCGGGCGGATCGATTCGGCATGGCGGTAAGCGCGCACGTCATCGTCGACGCGGTCGGCGGTGCGGCGCAGCGCGAGCTCGCGCAACGCGATCAGGTTGCCCTTGCGGAAGAAATTGGTGGCCGCGGTGCGCGCCTGCTCCGGCAGGTAGACCTTGCCGTCGCGCAGCCGCCGCAGCAATTCATCGGCGGGCAGGTCCACCAGGATGACTTCGTCGGCGTCGTCGAAGACCGTGTCGGGCACGGTCTCCCACACGCGGATGCCGGTGATGCCGCCCACCGCCTCGTTGAGGCTGTCCAGGTGCTGGACGTTGACGGTGGTCCACACATCGATGCCGGTCGACAGCAATTCCTCGATGTCCTGCCAGCGCTTGGGGTGGCGGCTGCCGGTGGCGTTGGAATGCGCCAGCTCGTCGACCAGGATCAGCGCCGGGCGCCTGGCCAGCGCGCCGTCCAGGTCGAACTCCAGCAGCACGCGATCGTCGAGCTTGTGATGCGGCATGGCCCTCATCGGCAGCCGCTCCAGATCCGCGATCAGCACCTCGGTCTCGGCGCGGCCATGGGTCTCGACCACGCCGATCACGACATCGCTGCCCTGCTCGCGCAGCGCCCGCGCGGCGGTGAGCATGGCGAAGGTCTTGCCGACGCCGGCGGAAGCGCCGAAATACACACGCAGCTTGCCGCGCGCGGCACGCTCGCCCTCCTCCTGCATGCGTTGCAGCAGGGCGTCGGGATCGGGCCGCTCGGGAGCGTCGCGCTGGGCGGTGTCAGGCATGGTGGGGGGTCATTGCACGGAGAGGAGGATGGATGAAAACGATTGTGCCACGCCTGCGGTCGAACACCGCGCGAATAGCGCGCCGGGGGCGCATGCCGAAGCAGCAGAACAGGCCAAAAACCGCGCACTACGACGACGGCTGTCTCTCCCTCTCCCCTCAGGGGGAGAGGGCCGGGGAGAGGGGTGGCTTAGCAAGGAGCCACTTCAAGCAAAGCCCGTGGTGCTTTCCAGCACGACGGCGTAGCCAGCGCCCGCCCTCCCCCCCAGCCCCGCATCCGCAGCGCGGGAGAGGGGAGCAAACCAGCGGGCATTGTTTGCGCGCCAATCCCTTCCCAAACCTCACTGCTTCTGGCCATCCAGCGCCAGATTCAACTTGAGCACATTCACCACCGGATCGCCCATCACCGCGAGCAGCGGCTTTTCCGTGTTGGCCGCAACCAGCGCCTGCACGCGCTCCAGCGGCAACCCGCGCACCCGGGCCACGCGTGCCGCCTGGTACTGCGCCGCGGCAGGGCTGATCTGCGGATCGAGGCCACTGCCGGACGCCGTGACCAGATCCACCGGCACCGCCGCCTTGTTGTCGGGATCCGCCTCGCGCAGCGCGTCGATACGGGCGCGCGCGGCATCGGTCAGGGCCGGGTTGCTCGGGCCGAGGTTGGAGCCGGCGGAAGCCGCCGCGTTATAAGGCATGGGCGCGGTGGCTGACAAGCGGCCCCAGAAGTACTTCGGGTCCGAGAACGGCTGGCCGATCAGTTCCGAGCCGATGGCATGGCCGTCCTTGACGATCAGCGAGCCGGCCGCTTCATGCGGGAACACGGCGCGCGAGATGCCGGTGATCACGCCGGGGTACAACAGGCCGGTGACGGCCGACAGCACGACAAAAATCGTCAGCATGGGGCGCAGCAGGCCGCCCTGGATGGGCGTGGCGGGCTGGGCGGGTTGGACTTGCGTATTCATGGATTGCTCCGTTTATGTGCAGCGCGTGCGATGCTTGCGATGCTTGCGATGCTTGCGATGCTTGCGATGCTGCGCTCAGACCCAGCCGAACAGCGTGAGGATCATGTCGATCACCTTTATGCCGACAAAGGGCACCAGGATGCCGCCGAGGCCGTACACCAGCAGGTTGCGCCGCAGCAAGATGGCCGCGCCGAGCGGGCGATACACCACGCCGCGCAGCGCCAGCGGGATCAGCACCACGATGATCAGCGCGTTGAAGATCACCGCCGACAGGATGGCCGAGGCCGGCGTGGACAAGCCCATCACGTTGAGCTGGTTGAGCTGCGGGTACGTGGTGGCGAAGGCGGCCGGGATGATGGCGAAGTACTTGGCCACATCGTTGGCCACGCTGAAGGTGGTCAGCGAGCCACGCGTCATCAGCATCTGCTTGCCGATCTCGACGATCTCGATCAGCTTGGTCGGATTGCTGTCGAGGTCGACCATGTTGCCGGCTTCCTTCGCCGCCTGCGTGCCGCTGTTCATCGCCACCGCCACGTCGGCCTGCGCCAGCGCCGGGGCATCGTTGGTGCCGTCGCCGGTCATCGCCACCAGGCGGCCTTCGGCCTGGTAGTCGCGGATCAGCTTGAGCTTGGCTTCTGGCGTGGCTTCGGCGAGGAAGTCATCGACGCCGGCTTCCGCTGCGATCGACGCGGCGGTGAGGCGGTTGTCGCCGGTGATCATCACCGTCTTGATGCCCATCTTGCGCAGCTCGCCGAAGCGCTCGCGAATGCCGGACTTGACGATGTCCTTGAGCTCCACCACGCCGAGCACGCGCACGTTCTCGCCATTGCCGTCGGTGCTGGACTCAGCCACCACCAGCGGCGTGCTGCCGGCGCGGGCCACGTCGTCCACGGCCGGCATCACGGCGTCGGGGAACTTGCCGGCACGCTCGGTCACATACTTGCGCACGGCGTCGGCGGCGCCCTTGCGCACGCTGCGGCCGCCGGCATCCACGCCGCTCATGCGGGTCTGCGCGGTAAACGGCACGAAGATCGGGCGCAGCGCGCTGATATCGGGCGTGGCGGCGCCGGCCTGCTGGCGCGCCAGCGTGACGATGCTGCGGCCCTCCGGCGTTTCATCGGCCAGCGACGACAGCCAGGCGGCTTCGGCCAGTTGCTGCGCCGACACGCCGGGCGCGGCGATAAAGCGCGAAGCCTGGCGATTGCCGTGGGTGATGGTGCCGGTCTTGTCGAGCAGCAGCACGTCCACGTCGCCGGCGGCCTCCACCGCGCGGCCCGAGGTGGCGATCACGTTGGCTTCCATCATGCGGCTCATGCCGGCCACGCCGATGGCCGACAAGAGGCCGCCGATGGTGGTCGGGATCAGGCACACCAGCAGCGCGATCAGCACGGTGATGGTGACGGGCATGCCGGCCTTGGCGACGAACACGCTGTACACCGAGAACGGCTGCAGCGTGGCGGTGGCCAGCAGCAACACGATGGTCAACCCGACCAGCAGGATGGTCAGCGCCAGTTCGTTCGGCGTCTTCTGGCGCTTGGCGCCTTCCACCATGGTGATCATGCGGTCGATGAAGCTCTCGCCCGGATTGGTGGTGATGCGCACCACGATCCAGTCGGACAGCACGCGCGTGCCGCCGGTGACCGAAGAAAAGTCGCCACCGGATTCGCGGATCACGGGAGCCGATTCGCCGGTGATGGCGCTCTCATCCACCGAGGCCACGCCTTCGATCACGTCCCCGTCGCCGGGCACCATGTCGCCGGCCTCGACCAGCACCACGTCGCCACGGCGCAGCGCGGCAGCACCGCGCGGCTCGGTGGCGCCGGCGGCGCGGTAGTCGCGCCGGCCTTCCTTGATCAGCTTGGCGGTGACGGTGGTCTTCAGGCCGCGCAACGCTTCGGCCTGCTGCTTGCTGCGCCCTTCTGCCAGCGCTTCGGCAAAATTGGCGAACAGCACGGTGAACCACAGCCACACCGACACGGCCAGGATAAAGCCGGCGCTCTCGCCGCCCGCCGTGGCGGGCGAGAACAGCGCGCGCAAGAACAGGATGGTGGTCAGGATGCTGCCCGCATAGACCACGAACATCACCGGGTTGCGCAACTGGTCGCGCGGCGAGAGCTTCTTCACCGCATCGAGCAGGGCGGGCTTGACCAGCTCGGGCGCGAACATGCCGCCGCGTGCCGGGCGATGATGGCCGCCACTCCTTTGCGTGGCCAGGCCCGGCGTGACCACGCTGGTTGCCTGGGTTGTGTTTGCCGGTGCCACGCCGGCGTTCTTGCCGCCCGTCACCATGGATTCTTGTTGCATGCGTTTCTCCATTACTTGCTCGCAGCCGAGACCACCGGCGCCTGCAGCTGCTCCGCCACCGGGCCCAGCGCCAGCGCCGGGATATAGGTAAGCGCGCCCACCATCAGCACCGAGCCGACCAGCAGCACCACGAACAGCGGGCCGTGCGTGGGCATGGTGCCGCCCGTCACCGGCAGCCTGCGCTTGGCAGCCAGCGAGCCCGCCATGGCCAGGATCGGCACGATGATCCAGAAGCGGCCGAACCACATCGCGGCGGCCAGCAGCACGTTGTAGAAGGGCGTGTTCGCCGACAAGCCGCCGAAGGCGCTGCCGTTGTTATTGGCCGCCGACGAGAGCGCGTAGAGGATTTCCGAGAAGCCGTGCGTGCCGGGGTTGAACACGCCCGCGCGGCCGGGCTCCACCATCACCGCCACCGCCGTGCCCAGCAGCACCAGCAGCGGCGTGACGAGGATCGCCACCGCGGTCATCTTCATCTCATAGGTTTCGATCTTCTTGCCCAGGTACTCCGGCGTGCGGCCGATCATCAAGCCCGCGATGAACACGGCGAGCACCGCGTACACCAGCATGCCGTACAGGCCCGAGCCAACCCCGCCGAACACCACCTCGCCAAGCTGTATCAGCAGCATCGGCACCAGCCCGCCGATGGCGGTGAAGGAGTCGTGCATGGCGTTGACCGCGCCGCACGACGCTGCCGTGGTGATGGTGGCGAACAGCGCGGTGGCGGCGATGCCAAAGCGCGTTTCCTTGCCTTCCATATTGCCGCCCGCCTGCAGGGCGCTTGCCGCGTGGTCGATCGGCAAACCCGCCAGCGCGGCGTTGGCCTGCTGCTCGGAGGCCGCCGCGACGCATGCCATCACGATGAAGATCACCGCCATCGAGGCCAGGATCGCCACGCCCTGGCGGCGGTCCTTGACCATCTCGCCGAAGGTGAAGCACAGCGCTGCCGGGATCAGGAAGATGGCCAGCATCTGGATCAGGTTGGCGAGCTCGGTCGGGTTCTCGAAGGGATGCGCCGAGTTGGCGTTGAAGAAGCCGCCGCCGTTGGTGCCGAGCATCTTGATGGCTTCCTGCGAAGCCACCGGGCCCATTGCCAGCGTCTGCTTGTCGGTCTTCATGGCCTCCATCACCGGCGCGCCCTTGGCGTCGAGCACGGGCTGGCCGGCTGCGTCCACCTTGGGCTGGCTGTATTCGATGGGCGTGACCAGGCTGACTTCCTTGTAGCTGTCGAAATTCTGGATCACGCCCTGGCTGACCAGCGCCAGCGCGATCGCGGCGGCAATCGGCACCAGCACGTAGAGCGTGCAGCGCGTCATGTCCACCCAGAAGTTGCCGATGGTGGCCGCGCTCTGGCGCGCGAAGCCACGGATCAGCGCGAACACCACGGCGATGCCGGTGGCCGCCGAGAAGAAGTTCTGCACCGTGAGCGCCAGCATCTGCGTGAGATAGCTCATGGTGGATTCGCCCGCGTAGCCCTGCCAGTTCGTGTTGGACACGAAGCTGATCGCGGTATTGAAGGCGGAATCCGGCGAAACCGCGCCGAAGCCTTGCGGGTTGAGCGGCAGCCAGACCTGCACGCGCTGCAGCACATAGACCGCCACCACGCCCAGCATGTTGAAAGCGATGACCGCGATGGCATATTGCTTCCAGCCCATCTCGGCATTGGCGCGCACGCCGGCCACGCGATACAGCACGCGCTCGAACGGGCGGCCCCAGGCCGTGGCGCGGTAGCGGTCGTCCTCCATCGCGCGGCGGATATAGCGCCCCACGAAGGGCGCGAGCGCCAGCAGGATGGCAAGGTAGAGGACCAGTAGTCCCAGGAATTCGGTGGACATCAGAATTTCTCCGGCCGGAACAGGGCGATCAGGAGGTAGATAAAGACAGCAACGGCGAGCACGCCGCCCAACAGGTCAGCCCAGTCCATCACAGCCTCCTGTCCGTGGCGCTGTCCTTGCGGCGCGCGTCGGCGGCGTCTGCGCCCGGTCCCTCGGACGCTCCCGGCGGTTTGCCTGCGAGCGCGGCGCACAAGAGCAGCAGTGCGCCAGTCAGCGCACCAAACAGCAACAAACCAATGAAATAGATCCCGTCCATGGCAACACACCGTGAGTGATTCACAGATGGCAGATTAGGGATCGAGCGGTAAAAACGGGGTAGAGAGGGGAGGCGGAGGTGTAAAGAAAATATAAAAAACGCGTAAAAACGGCGCGAAAGCGCGTGGCGGCGCCGCCGCACGGCGCATGTGCCGGCTAGAAAAAAAGCCCCGCAGGCTTTTGGCCTTGCGGGGCTATGCAGGACGCCGAAGCCGGCTGTGGCGCCGGCCGCGTCAGGAGCGCCTGATCCGTTGAATCCGTTGTAGATCAGTTGTACGTGTAGACCGCCGACTTGTTGGTGTTATCCAGCATGCGATACCCGAACAGCAGGCCGCGCGTGGTGGTGGCCGTGAAGGCCGGCACCGCCGCATTGACCACGATCGAGGTCGCGCCCTTGGGCGCCGGCGTGGACGTGCTCCAGGTCCCGATGCTGTCGACCGAGGCGGCGACGCTGCCGATCTGCTGGGCGGCCACGTTCTGCACCCAGTCCGCCGTCAGCGACGACTGCGCACCGGCCAGGCTGGCGTTTGACGGGTCCAGCGCGGCCAGCGACTTGCTGCCCAGCGTGTTCCACGGCAGGTTCACCCCTTGGGTGGCCGGCACGAGGTTGCTCAGCAGGGTCTTGGTGTCGCTGTAGGTCGGCGTGGTGTTGGTGCCGTGAAACAGCTCGATACGGTACTTCGCACCCTTGACCACCTTGGAGGCATCGGCGTTGTCCGCCGCTTGCGCCCACACCAGGCTGGCGGGATTGCCCGCCAGGGTGCTGGCTGCGCTACCGCTGAGGCCGACGGTCCGCGAGAACCAGAAGTTCGGGCAGTTGTACGACGGCGAGGGCGGGCTGAACTCGTTGCCGCACTGGGCGGTGACGGGTACCGTGCCAGTCTTGTTGCTCACGTCCATGTAGGTCTGGCCCACCTCGGCCGAAACCGGCGCGATATAGACGATGCCATTGCTCGGTAAGCCGGGCCCGGTCACACGTGCATAGCTCAGGGGGGCGTTGTTGACGACGCTGCCCGGACCCTTGGCGTTGATCAGGAACTGGATGCCGCTCTGGAAGTGGCTGTAGTTGTTGTTGTTCTTGTTAAAGCCAGGGTTGAGCTGCTCGACGCGCCGGATCTGGAGCTTGAGCGTGACATCCACCGGCTGCTGGTTGCCGACCAGCCACCAGCTCGACGGATGCGCGCTGGTCGCGCCGCCCGCGATATCGCGTGCCGTGGTGATGATGTTGCCGGGATTGCCGCTGGCGTCCAGGTACTTGATGTTGAGGATGGCTTCGTCGCGCCCCGAGGCAGTCGATGCGGCGGGATAGAACGCCATGATTTCCGGCACGCTGAACTGGGCGTTCGTCATGGAATCGCTGGTCAGGATGCCATAGAGCAGCTGTCCGAAGTAGTAGCCGTTGTGCAGGAAGTCGACAGCGGCCGCGTTGCTGATGTCAGCAGCGATGTTCTGGCACGCGGACGCCACCCCGTTGACCTCCGGGCCGCCTTGCGAGGCGGGCAGCGTGGCATCGGAGGACGTCACGCGCTGCGAGACGGGCAGCGCAAAGCAGGCCGAGAACGCCTTGGCGACCGCCTGGGCTGCCTGCGGCAGGGCCGCGACGGCGGCGGGCGGCGCAGCGAGCGTGCCGCCCGTGCTGGTGGCGGTGGCGATGGCCACGGGCGTCGGGTTATCCACGGTGGCCAGCGCCAGCTTGCCGGTGGCCGGGTCCGTCACCACCTTGACGATATCGAGCAACTGGTCGGCGGTATTGCCGACACCGGCTGACGTTGCGGCCGTGATGGCGGTCGAGAACGGGTCGTAGCCGGCGGGGGCGCCGACGGCGGCGAGCACGCTGGCGAGCTGCGCGACCACGTTGGCGGTGACCTTTTGCAGGGCGGCCGCATCCACCGTCTTGCCGCTGACGAGCGTCAGCGGATTGCCGTCGGCGGCCAGCTGCGCCACGATGGCGGTGGTCAGCGGCGTGGCGTTGATGGTCAGCTTGGCGCCGGCAGCCGGCGTGACGGTGCTCACGCTGACCAGCGGGGCAGTGTTGCCCGTGGGATCCGTGACGACCACGAAGAACGGCGCGACCTCGCCCGTCTTCAGGGTGCAGGTGTAGCTGCCCAGGGCGCTAGTGGTGATCGCGGCTTCCTGGCAGGGCGATACGCCCGCGCTATCGGTAATGGCCACGTTGGCGTTGGCGAGCGCGGCGCCGGTGGCGGCCGTGCCGGTCACCGCGGCCGCGGCCAGGACCGGCTTGTCGCCAGTGGAACCGCTGCTTGCGCTATCGCTGCCACCGCCGCCGCAGGCGGCCAGCGCCAGCAGCGCCGCGCCGCTCAGCGCGACCCCGAATGCCTGAAGTTGAAGCTTCATTGGATTTCTCCCCTGAGAATGGATTCCGGTGTTTCTTCTGCTTTTCTTTTTTGCCAGCGCCGTGCCGGCAATTTGATTTACGGCAGGACCTTGTTATTCGTTAGCCGGCCGATGGCAGCGGGCTTGCGTCCCCGGCACGGGCAAGACTAAGCAGCCGGCCAGCAGGTGGGAATCCCATAAACATGGCATGGCGTCCCGCCCCGGACTGCGCGGGGAGGAATGGCAGGGAAAAACGGGGACTCTGTGGAGACGGCAGGCGTGGCAACCGGGCTGCCGCGCCGCGCAGGTCAGATCCAGCCCGACTTATGCAGCTTGCGCCAGAGCCCGCCGCAGGCCATCGCGGTCACCCCGATCACCACCGGATAGGCATAGTGGAACTTCAGCTCCGGCATGAAATTGAAGTTCATGCCGTACAAGCTGAACACCACGGTGGGAATCGCCAGGATGGCGCCCCAGCCGGCCAGGCGCTTGACCACTTCGTTCTGGCCCACCGTGACCAGCGCCAGGTTCACCTGCACCGCGGTGGTCAGCATCTCGCGCACCACGTCGAGCGTGCGCACCAGGCGGCTGGCATGGTCCTCGATGTCGCGGAAGTACGCACGCAGCTCCTTGGGCACCAGGTCCTCGTGCAAGCGGATCAGTTGCCCGCAGATCTCCTCGATCGGGTAGACCGCATTGCGCAGGCGCAGCACCTGGCGCTTGATGTGGTACAGGTGCTCGATCGCGGCGCGGTCGAACTCGTCGCGGAAGATGCCTTGCTCAAGCTGCTCGAAGGCATCCTCGAGCCGGGTGACGATGGGCATGTAGTGGTCCACCACGAAATCCATCAGCGCGTAGAGCACGTAGCCCGGGCCGTTGGCCAGCGCGCGCGCGGCGCTCTCGCAGCGCTCGCGCACCGGCGCGTAGCTGCTGCTCACGCCGTGACGGACCGACACCACATAGTTGGGGCCGACGAACAGGTGGGTCTCGCCCACCACCACCTCCTCGTCCACCAGTTGTGCGGTGTTCAGCACGAGGAAGATGGAGTCGCCGTAGGTCTCCAGCTTGGGGCGCTGGTGGGCGTCCAGGGCATCCTCCACCGCCAGGTCGTGCAGGCCAAATTCCTGCTGCACCTTGCGCAGCAGGGGCAGGTCCGGTTCGTGCAAGCCCAGCCAGACGAAGGTGCCAGGGACGGCGATTGCGTCGCTGATCTGGTCCAGGGCGACATCGCCCACGCGCTTGCCGCTGCGGTAGGCCACACTGTTGACGATCGCGCCCATGGCTACTCCGTTGTTCAGATGGCGCAATCGTAACAAGAGCGCCGTCAACGCGCCGCATCCGGCACTGGTCTCCTATCATCCGGCATTTGTTACAGTTCTGCACCCAGACGAAGTTAGAATGTCCCATTTCCACGGTCACCGACTATGTCCCAGAAGAAATCGCCACGCTTCGAGCTGCGCAGTGGCAATGTCGACGCCCTCCTTCTCGCTCTCAAGACCACTGACATCGCGGCGCTGCGTGACGATCTCCTGTCCCGTTTCGAATCGACCCCCGATTTCTTCTCCAACGATGTGGTGGCCCTGGACCTGCGCCGGCTGGAAGGCGACGACCGGGTAGCCCTGGACACGGTGATCGAGACCCTGGCCCTGCTCAAGGCCCGCGCCATCGGCGTGGTGGCCCGCGAGGCACAGCGGGGCTGGGCCGAGTCGTTCGGCCTGCCGCTGCTGGATAGCCAGGGCCGGCGCGGCGGCCGGGACGAAGCCCCGCAGGCCGAACCAGCCGCGCCGGCAGGCCCCTCGCCCGCCGAAGCACTGGCCGACGCCCAGGCTGCGGCCCAGGCCGAGGCAAAGGCCGCGGCCGCCGAAGTGGAAGCCGCCGCCGCGGCTGCCATCGCCGAAGCCGCGTCGCGCAGCCTGCCCACCATGCTGATCGACAAGCCGCTGCGCTCCGGCCAGCAGATCTATGCCGCCGGCGACGTGGTGATCCTCGACCTGGTCAGCTACGGCGCCGAGGTCATCGCCGAAGGCAATATCCATATTTATGCCCCGCTGCGCGGCCGCGCGCTGGCGGGGGTCAAGGGCTACGCGCAGGCGCGGATCTTCTGCACCTGCCTGGAGCCCGAACTGCTCTCCATCGCCGGCATCTACCGCACCGCCGAACTGCCGCTGCCCGCCGACGTGCTGGGCAAGTCGGCCCAGGTGCGGCTGTCCGGGGAGAAACTGATTCTCGAACCGCTCCGGATGAAGTAACACCCGCCGCCGAGCCCAAACCAAAAGCAGCGCAAGCTTCAACCATTACTGGATCCAAGAGCCATGGCAAAAATCATCGTTGTGACCTCCGGCAAGGGAGGCGTAGGCAAGACCACCACCAGCGCCAGCTTTTCCGCCGGCCTGGCCCTGCGTGGCCATAAGACTGCCGTGATCGATTTCGACGTCGGCCTGCGCAACCTCGACCTGATCATGGGTTGCGAGCGTCGCGTGGTGTATGACCTGGTCAACGTGGTACAGGGCGAAGCCAACCTGAACCAGGCGCTGATCAAGGACAAGAAGTGCGAGAACCTGTTCATCCTGCCGGCCTCGCAGACGCGCGACAAAGACGCGCTCACCAAGGAAGGCGTGGAGAAGGTCATCAATGGCCTGATCGACATGGGCTTCGAGTTCATCGTCTGCGACTCGCCCGCGGGCATCGAGTCCGGCGCCCTCCTGGCCATGTATTTCGCCGACGAGGCCCTGGTCGTGACCAACCCCGAGGTGTCCTCGGTGCGCGACTCGGACCGCATCCTGGGCATCCTGTCGTCCAAGACCAAGCGCGCTGCCGAAGGCGGCGACCCGATCAAGGAACACCTGCTGATCACGCGCTACAACCCGAAGCGCGTGCACGGCGGCGAAATGCTGTCGCTTACCGATATCCAGGAAATCCTGCGCATCAAGCTGATCGGCGTGGTGCCGGAATCCGAAGCCGTGCTGCACGCGTCCAACCAGGGCACGCCGGCCATCCACCTGGAAGGCTCCGACGTGGCCGACGCCTATGGCGACCTGGTGGACCGCTTCCTCGGCAAGGACAAGCCGATGCGCTTTGTCGACTATCAAAAGCCGGGGCTGCTCTCGCGCATCTTCGGCAACAAGTAAGGGGGGTCTACCATCATGTCGATTCTGTCCTTCCTGCTCGGCGAGAAGAAGAAGTCCGCCTCGGTTGCCAAGGAGCGGTTGCAGATCATCCTCGCCCATGAACGCACCGGCCATTCCGCGCCGGCCGATTACCTTCCCGCCCTGCAGCGCGAGCTGGTCGCGGTGATTTCGAAGTATGTCAAGATCAGCGACCAGGACCTGCGCGTGAGCCTGGAACGCCAGGACAATCTCGAGGTGCTCGAGGTCAAGATCGAGATCCCACAGGGATAACCCTGAGCCGGGCCAGCGGTCACCGGCCCGCGCTTCAAGCGGCGGCGCTTCACCATGAAACGCCCGCCTGGCCAGCCCTGGCAGCCGGAGCGCGCTCGCGCTGCCGGCACCATCCCCACGGCCGTGGGGTGCACGAGTAGCGCTGGCTTCATCTCGCGATGCACCATTATGTAAATTTGTCGCGGCGTCGCAACGCTTTTGCACCAATTGCCGGCTTAGAGGCTGTCAACGGTGTGCATTAGTGTCTAAATCTTTTCTGTTTTGTTAAATTTTCGCGGGCGTTTACACGAAACGTAAACTCGTCCGCCGTCGCGATCCGGCCGCGGACACCACAGAATAGAAAAGGAGCCATATGAAGAAATCAGCCCTCACCCTTGCACTTGGTACGCTGCTGGCCGGCAGCGCCTACGCCCAATCGTCGGTGACCCTGTACGGTATCGTCGACCAGAGCCTGCGCTACACCAACAATTCGAACGCCAACAATGACAGCCTGTACCAGCTGACCAACGGCGCCATCACCAACAGCCGCTGGGGCATCAAGGGCACCGAAGCCTTGGGCAACAACCTGAAGGCGATCTTCCAACTGGAAAACGGCTTCGATCCGGATACCGGCAGGGCTAACCAAGGTGGTCGTCTGTTCGGCCGTCAGGCATATGTGGGCCTGGCCGGCGACTTCGGCACTATCAAGCTGGGCCGCCAGTACACCGAGGGCTTTACCTTCTTCGGCGACTACGATCCGCTGACCATCGGCAACTACACCGGCAATGCCTGGCCGTTCTTCCTGACGAACTTCCGCAATGACAATGTGGTCAGCTATGACGGCAAGTTCGGCGGCCTGAACGTGGGCGCCAGCTACGGCTTTGGTGAAAAGGCTGGCTCCTTCACCTCTTCGCAATACTGGGGCACCCGCGCTGCGTACACCGTCGGCCCGTTCGGCTTCGGTGGCGTGTTCCAGGAAGTCCGCGACACCAACGGCAACAAGCAGCAAATGTGGGGCGCGGCAGGTCGGTACAGTATCGGCCCGGCCAAGGTATTCCTGGGCTACGTGGGTGGCAAGGACCGCACCGGTTCCGTCGACGCCAGCCTGAACGGCGACGCCCTGGCCGCTGGGACCGCCAACCCGGTCCCGGTGGGCAGCTTCACCTCGAACCCGCGCAAGGACATCATCGGTTACCTGGGCCTGACTTACCAGGTCACCCCGGCGCTGGCCCTGACCGGTGTGTTCTACGGCGACCATGTCAAGAACGCGAACGGCGTGTCCAACAACCAAGGCAACCGCTACACCGGCGTGCTGCTGGCCGAGTACTCGCTGTCCAAGCGCACCCAGGTCTACGGCACCGTGGACTACAACAAGTTGACCGGCGGTACGAAGACCGAACTGCCGGGCAAGAACAACCAGACCGGTGCGGCCGTCGGTATTCGCCACATTTTCTGATTGTCCCTTCAGGCTTGCCCCCCGCTCGGGCGGGGGACACGTCAGACGACAAGAAAGCACCTTTGGGTGCTTTTTTGTTTTTCATGGCAGCACCGGCAGGCGCAGATGCCAGGTGACGCGCCGATCGGCATCGGTTTCGGCACTGCCGCCGGCGTCGAGCGCGCCGCCATGGCGCAGCAGCACGCGGCGGCAGAACTGCAGCGCCGGCGCATCGCCACGCGCCGCCTGCCACGCATCGGCATCGGGCACGAAGGCGATGGATATCCGGCAGATGCGGCCGTCGAGCCATTGGCGCACCCGCGGCGCCGTGCTTGCGGCAGAGGACAATGCCAGCGCCATCAGCAAGCGTAGGGCTTCGGGCAGCATGGCGGCATCGCCGCGTATCCAGACCTTGCGCCCCGCCAGGTCGAGCTCGAGCTCGGGCGCGGGCCCCGCAGTCTGCCAGAGCGTATCGGCTGGCTCGCGCAGCAGCGCCGTCAGCTCCAGTATCTCCATGTGGTAGCCATGGGCAAGCTCGCGCAGCAGCCGTGCGATATCGTCGGTCAGGCGCAGCGACGCCTGCGCATAGCCCGCCGTCTGCGCCACGAAGGCCTCGAATGCGCAGGCGGACGGCGCGCCCTGCTGCAATTGCGCCAGCGCCAGGATGGCACTCTGCGGCGCGCGCAGATCGTGCGACAACGCGCGCATGGCGGTTTGCCAGGAGGCCAGCGCCGCGCTCTCGCAGGCCGCCGCGTCGATGGCGCCGCCGACAGGCAGCATGGCGCGGATGGCGGCCATGCCCGCGGGCTTGTCGCGTCCGCCCTCCCCCCTGCCGGCCTCCATCCTCTGCGCGATACGCTCCAGGCAAAGCGCGGCTGCGCGCAAGCCCGCCACCCATCGCAGGATTTCACGGCGCATCCACGCCGTCATTGCGCGGCGCTGGTCAGCTCCAGCCTGTAGCCATGCGTGTAGACGGGCAGCAGCCGCAGCCCGTGCTCCGGGTGCAGGGCCAGCTTGCTGCGCACGCGCGACATATGGGTATCGATGGTGCGCGACAGCGGCGAGATCTCGCGCCCCCAGACCGCCGCCACGATATGGTCGCGCGACACGATGCGGCCTTCGTTGCGAAACAGCAGCACGGCCAGGTCGAACTCCTTGGGGGTCAGCCTGAGCGGCTGGGCGCGATGCGCCACCGTGCGCGCGGCGCAGTCGATGACGTAATCGGCCAGCGCTACCTGCGCGCGGCCGCTGCCGGGGTCCGGATAGGCGCGGCGCAGCAGCGAATGGGTGCGCGCCAGCAGCTCGCCGCGGCGCACCGGCTTGAGCATGTAGTCGTCGGCGCCGGTGGCGAGGCCATCGACGACGTCTTCCTCCGCCACGCGGCAGGTCAGGAACATCACCGGCACGCGCCGGTCCAGGTTGGCGCGCACCCAGGTCAGGACCTCCTTGCCGGAGAGATCCGGCATCTGCCAGTCGAGCAGCAGCAGGTCGAAGTTTTCCTCGCGCAGTTGCAGCAGCAGGTCGCGGCTGCGCGTGAAGGTGGTGCAGGCATGCCCGGCCTCGCCGAGTATCTGCCGGATCAGGGCCGCCTCGGCGGGTTCGTCTTCCAGTGAAGCGATCTTCATACCCATGCAATTTGGCCGGAAAGGCTTGGACGCCTGCCGGTCTCGCGGTGATTGGCGCGGTCGGCGCCAGGGAATGACCCGACGATGCGGGGCTATCCGTCATTAAAAACCGCGGGAGAAGTCTTTCGGATGAGAATTTTCGTAATCTGCGGCGGAGGCTTCCTTTAACTGTCCGCGACGCGGGCCGCGACGCTAAGATGCCCTGGCAATGCCGCGCACGAGGAGAGAGTTCATGCGAGTCGCAGTACTGGAGGACAACCCGGCAAGAGCCATCCTGCTGGAGCAGACGCTCAGGCTCGGCGGCCATGAGGCGGTGCGCTTTCGCGAAGGGGGCGCGCTGATGCAGGCGCTGCGCAACGAGCCATACGCGCTGTTGCTGATGGCCTGGGAGATTCCCGGCATCCCGGCGCGTGACGTCTTGCTGTGGATACGCCGTACCCTCGGCAATGAATTACCGGTGATGCTGCTGAGCCAGCACGATAACGACGACCATATCGCCCGATGCTTCGCCCATGGCGCGGATGCCTTCCTGCCGGCCCCGGTGCGCCGCGCCGAGCTGGCGGCGCGCGTCGATGCGCTGCTGCGGCGCATGGCGCCGGTGGCGCCGGCCTGCGGCGACCTGAAGCTGGGCGCTTACCGCTTTGTGCTGGCCGAGCGGCGCGCCTTCGTCAACGGCCGCCTGGTCAAGCTGGCGCCCAAGGAGTATGAGCTGGCGGTCTTGCTGTTCCGCCATGCCGGCCAGTTGTTGCTGCGCCAGACCATCGAGGAATCGGTCTGGCGCCGCGGCGTGCCGCCGGCATCGCGCACGGTGGACAGCCACCTGTCGCGCGTGCGCACCAAGCTGGCGCTGGAGCCGCGCAACGGCGTGCGCCTGTCGGCGGTGTATGCCACCGGCTGCCGGCTGGACCTGATCGAGCAGCCGTGATGCGGCCGCTCGTCCTGCTCGCCGGCCTTGTCCCGTCAGTCCGCCTTGATGCCCGCTTCCTTCACGATGCGGGCGTTGTCGTCATATTCCGCATGGATGGCCTTGGCGAACTGCGCGGCGGTGCCGCCGGTGGGGACTTCGCCGCCCTTGAGCAGGCGCTCGCGCACCTCGGGCTCTTGCAGGGCCTTGTTCAGTTCGGCATTCAGCCGGGTAATGATGGCTACCGGCGTGTGGGCGGGCGCGAAGATGCCGAAGGTGGAAGTAAGGTTGGCTTTCGGATACCCCAGCTCGGCAAAGGTCGGCACATTGGGCAGCGACTCGATGCGCTTGGGCGCGCCCACCGCCAGCGGGCGCAGCCGGGCAGCCTGCATATGCTGGGTCAGCATGGGGCTGGCGTTGGTGCTCATCACCTCGAACTGGCCGCCGAGGGCGTCGTTCATCTGCTGGCCCGCGCCCTTGTAGGGGATCAGGGTCAGGTCGGCCTTGGCCTTGGACTTGATCTGCTCCAGCATGACATGGCCCACCGTGCCCAGGCCCGACGTGGCCCAGCGCACCGAGCCAGGCTTGGCCTTGGCTTGCGCCAGCAGGTCCTGGAACGACTTGCCGCCGAAGCTCGACGTGGCGATCACCAGCACCGGCGAGTACATCACGCTCATGACCGGCGCGATGTCGCGCTGCGGATCGTAGTTGACGCGGCCCACGTGCGGATTGAGCGTGAGCGGGCTGGTCGAGGCAAAGCCCAGCGTATAGCCGTCCGGCGCGGCCTTGGCCACGGCGTCGATGCCGATGCTGCCGCCCGCGCCCGCCTTGTTTTCCACCACCACCGAGGCGCCCATCTGGGCCGACAGGCGCTCGCCGAGCGCGCGCGCCACGGTGTCGCTGATGCCGCCGGTGGGATAGGCCACGATCAGCCGGATGGGGCGCGCGGGATACGTGTTAGCGGCGTCAGCGGCGTTGGCGAGCGGGCTCGCCAGGGCGGCGGCAACCACGGAGGCAGCAGCCAGCAGGGGAATTCGGTGGGAAGCGGACATGGAGGGAACGACGAGGACAACGGTTGGGAGACGGAACGACGGAACAACGGAACAGCGGAACTACGGAACTTGGCCGCGCTGGCGCCGCCGGGCGGCCCGGGACCGGGCGCTGGTCCGTCAGCACGCCTGCGGGAAACAGGCGCTATGTTATCCGATCGGCGCCGCGGCCCAACGGGCGGTCCGGCACCCACGAGACAAAGAGCTCGTTGGCGCGGTCATAGAGCCGCCATACGGTGCCGCACTCGCGGCAGGTGAACGTGAGCATGCTGAACGGCACGCCCGCGGCGCTCTGGCTGACCAGCGGCGCGGTGTGCTTGAGCACGAGCCGCTCATGCGGCTCGCGCCGGCGGGAATCCGCCGCTAGCGCCAGGCAGTGATCGCAAGCGGGCCGGGTGGGGGTGGGGGAAGGTACGGCAGGCGTCATGCCCGCCATGATGCCGCAAAAACGGCGCGCCATTCACCCTTCCGAGTAGACGAGGAGGTTACCCCCCTCGTCCCTCACAGACCCGGACGAGCCCAATTAAGGCATCCGGTTCTTCA
>NZ_JBIUHC010000174.1:0-20435 GCF_044627735.1 Cupriavidus sp. CuC1
GCGCCATGAGCAGTGCACCACAGCCGCACAGTCTCGTTCGCCACGACTGGCTGGCGAACGGCGCGGATTGGAATAAGTGGCGCGCTATGAAAGTGCAGACGCGCGAAGTTGCCCCGCTTGACTGCGGCGGAGTATCTGAGCTACTAGCGCAGAATAAGGAGACGCGATGAAGGATAATCTGGGCTCGAGGTTGTGCGTTGTCATTGGCGGTGCCAACGGCATTGGCGCCGCATGTTGTCGATTGATGTCCAGCCGCGGATGGCGAGTTGCAGTTGTGGACCTGGATGCCGGCGCCGCTGAATCACTTGCCAAAGAGATTGGAGGTTCCAGCTACTGCGTGGACATACGTAGCCTTGACTCGGTCGAGCAGCTCGCGTCGGATATAGAGCGGGAGCAGGGGCCGGTCTATTCGCTGGTGGTATCGGCGGCCGCGTTCCAAGACCGATATCCTCCGGACGAGTTTCCCATGGACCTCTGGCGGTCAGTCATGCAAGTTAATGTGGAAGGCACCTTCAACGTAAACCGCGCCTTCGGCAGGCGAATGGTCCGGGAAAGGAAGGGAAGCATCGTCAATATTGCATCGACAGTGGCACATGGCTCGTCGCCGTTGCACGCTTACGGGCCAAGCAAAGCGGCAATCGTAAATCTGACCCGCGGTCTGGCTGGGCAGTGGGGTCGGGCGGGGGTGCGGGTCAACTCCGTGTCTCCGGGGGCAACACTCACGCCACGGGTAACCGCTCGACCACTGGGACGCTACGCTTCCGATGTGAACTCGCAGTTGGCCTTGGGTCGCCGCGTCGACCCCATGGAGGTTGCTGAAGGCGTCGAGTTTCTGGCCTCCGATCGTGCATCGGCAATCACGGGAACCGACCTGCTGATTGATGCAGGCTGGCTTACTGCCAGCACCTGGGGACTCTACGGCGGCGTTCCTGCCATTGAGAGCGAGGCTGAAAGCCCCAACGAATGAGCACAGAGAAAATGGGCGACGGCCTCCATTATTGATCCCGACAGACAAGGAGCGCCTGCGTCCCCTGCGGCGTAAGCGCTCTGCCGATCGCGGCCAAGCCAATCCACCCAATTATTTATTGGATGGAGCCTCGGCCAGAGTATCCCCAAAGATTTCGTCGAATCGCATTACAGCGGTAACGGCACTCGGCCAACCAGCATAGAAGGCCATGTGTGTGAACATCTCGACGAGTTCATCCTTCGTCACCCCGTTTGCAATCGCGCGTGGAAAGTGACTCTTCATCTGGTCGGTTTTGCCCATTGCGACGAGTGCCGTGCACGTGATTAGGCTTCGATCACGCTTCGATAGCTGCGGCCGTTCCCACACATCGGCGAAAAGTACCTCATCGTTCAGTTGAGCGAGTTTGGGGGCAATCTTGCCGACGATTTCCCGTGCGGCGTTGGAGGAAGTGTTCTGGCTCATAGGGTTGTTCCTTTTCAGTGAGTTTCTGTCTTAAGTCAGCGGGAACTGCGTTGGCCGCCAGGTGCCATGCGCAGGCATAGCGCCTGAATCCACTTGGCGGCCTCGTTTGGCATTTAATCGGCCGGTAGCTTGGAACTGAACTGCTTGGACTGCGGTGACCCTGCAATGCGACTTATCTGAAGCACTGCCGCAGTGTCGCGTTACGATGCGAGAACCTGGCGCCAACGGCAACGTGCTTTCCCGTCTCCTCCGCGATTAGCACATCCAGTGTGTCCTCCTCCTCGGAGGCGCCTGTTGCTGTCAGGGCGCGTTCGATGTACCGGCGAATCGACTTGGAGTTGATAGCCCACACCGAAGCATGCTCGACGACGAGGGGGAACTCCTTTCTCCTCGGCGAAAGCTGCTCCACGTCAAGCAGCTTTCGCCAGAACTCGGAGGCTGTTTGATATCTCACCCACCCTGGTATGTGAGGTGGACGGGCTCGGGCTTCAAAAGCGGACCAATACGGCTTTCGTCTGCGTGTAGGCGTCAATTGATTCTGCGCCGAACTCCCGCCCGATGCCGGACTGCTTGTAGCCGCCGAAAGCCATCACAGGGTCGGCTTCGCCGTAGGTGTTGATCCAGACTCGCCCGGCCTTCAAACGCCGTGCGACCGTGTGAGCGCGGCTGATGTCACGGGTCCACACTGCGGCGGCCAATCCATACTGGGTGTCATTGCCCTGAAACACCGCATCGTTCTCGTCCTTGAATGGAATGATAGATACGACAGGCCCGAAGATTTCCTCCTGCGCAATCTTCATCGTGTTGGCGACACCGCTGAAGACAGTCGGCTCGACGAAGTGTCCGGTCCCGCCGATACGGCATCCCCCTTGAAGCAACGTTGCCCCAGCCTCTTTCCCACTTTCGATGTAGTGCAGTACACGTTCGAGTTGCTTGGCGGAAATCAGCGGTCCAAGCTTGGTGTCGGACGCGAATGGCGAGCCGACTTTGTAGGTGGCGGCAATCTTGGCGATATGTTCGCTGACCTCGTCGTGCAAGCTCTCGTGGACGAACACGCGGGTGCCGGCCGAGCACACTTGGCCCGAGTTACTGCAGAAGCTCTTGACTGCCGATTGCACCGCCTTCTCGATGTCGGCATCAGGAAAGATGATGTTCGGTGATTTTCCCCCGAGTTCTAGCGTAACCTTCTTTAGATTCCCGATTGAGGCCTCCAGAATTTGCTTTCCAATAGCAGTGGAACCGGTGAACGCGACCTTGTCGATTCCGAGGTGCGCCGCGATTGCTGCGCCGGCGCTCGGCCCGAAGCCAGGGAGAATATTCAGTACGCCTGGGGGCAAGTTAGTCTCCAGGATCAGTTCTGCCAGGCGCAACGTCGACAAGGGCGCTTGCTCCGCCGGCTTCATAACCACCGTATTGCCGCAGGCCAACGCGGTGGAAATTTTGATTGCCGCCTGCATCAGCGGGACGTTCCATGCGTTGATCTGGCCGCATACGCCCATTGGCTCTCGCACCGTGTACAAGAAGGCGGAGGAATCAGTGGGATTGGTCGTGCCGAACATTTTCGATGGCCATCCCGCGTAGTATCGGAACACTTCGCCGGCAGCGGCGGCGCTCGCGGTGCTGTACCAAAGCGGCATGCCGTTGTCGAGCGATTCGAGTGCGGCAAGTTCATCGGCGTGGAGATCGATCATTTCGGCGATCTTCAGGAGCGCGCGAGTACGTGCGTGCGGCGTAATGCCTGACCACGACGGCGCTTCAAATGCCTTGCGCGCCGCGACTACGGCAGCATCCACGTCCAGCGCGTCCGCTTCCGCAACACTCGTCAAGCGCTGCTCCGTTGAAGGATCGAATGAGTCGAACGTTCTGTTGGATTTCGCGTTAACCCATTCACCACCGATCAGCAACTTCTTTGGCCCTGTTTGCACCCACTCGAGCGCTCTGCGATGACCTTCGTTGACCGGGAGCTGAGCGTCGGCAGCCGATGAGTTGGATGTAGGCATGAGGGTTCCTTGCAAGGCGGTCTGCGACGACTCGGAGTCGTGCGTCGTGCGCATTCACATGTGCGAATGCGGGAAGTTGGGCTAATTACTCTAGCAGGCGCCGTCCGACTCGCACAATCCGCTCTGCGCGGCAAGGTTCTTTGCGCTAGCCGGCAAGCTCCGAGCCGTGACCATTGCACAAGCACGTAGCGCTGGCGGGGCTGTCGTGACCTCGGCTAACGGGTCCGCTCGGCGTCGCCTGGCATGACGGATCGCAAAGTGATGGGGCATAAGCGAGGAGCCGCGGGCTCTTGCGCTCGGTTCGCGCGCTCACCAGTTTCCTCGTCGACCCCGAAGCCGGTCGGGAAGCGATCCGTTCTTTGAGCACGTTTTAAGCGCTTTACTGCAGCGTGTGCGTTGGTCGCGTGGAATAGGCGCTGTGGCAGCCGGAAGAGGCGTGTCAGGTTGGATTCAGGCTCGGATGGTGCAATTTCACACTCACTCCTCGGCGAATGGTGGGAGCTTTCGTTTCCGTCGGGTCCTTCGCAATTTTTCCGGCCGCCTGTAATGCTCCGATTGCGCATTGCAGTGCTCGGTGTCTTGTCGTGATGTCCCGATGTCGAGCCTTATGATTCATCCTGCATAAGCAGATTGCGCCCGCATTTGGAGCCTAGGCGGCGTGATGCCGCCCAGTAAAGTACGTTCAAACTCCAGGATTGCGTCGCGACGTGCAGGCATTGCTCGGCGTGGCCGCCACCCAGTACAAGCCCCAACTCTGCTGCTGACGCGAAGCACACAACTTTCTGACGCGCACTTCCGGCAGCAATCCAATCCTCAATTATCCGCCGCAGGGTGGCACGGTATGGCAAATCACATTGCCTGGCCCTTTGCTGCGCTTCACGGCAAGCTTGTTTTGATGATTCACGTACTTCCAAGCGAAGTTCGGTAAGTTCATCTAAAAGCGAGTCGCCATCAGTGCAGGCTCTGGTCAACATAGTTGATATCACGGTATGAGAAGCCAATGAGAGGCGCTTTGGCCGCGAACACAAGTTTGTCGCGTCGTGAGCAGTACTTGGCCTACTGGGATGCCGCTAACGCTCTCCTCCCACTTGTTAATGCTTCGCGGCTTGCAGAGTACTAGCCAGCGCAAGCGTTCAGTGTATTCAGCCCGTTGAATAAAAGTTTAGCATAGTGAAATTCAAGGTCAAGCACACGTTTTGTGTTTAGGCCTGTGGATGACCTTCTCGGTCTCTGTGTGGCGTCCGATGCACGGTCCCTTGAATCTCCTTTCAGGCGACAAGCTGACAAGGTTTCCGCGTCAATCAACGCACGAATGAGCGTGCCGGCGCGAGCTGCCGGAGTCCTGTATCTCGCAGATCGCGCGCGAAGTTGTCGCCTGGGAGGAACGGGTGTGAACGGATCCCTCTCGTTACCTGTATCAAGCGCCACTTTCGACGAAGTAGGTCGTAAGACAGGAGCTCTCGACGCGTGAGAGTAAACCCGTACGCGTCACGAAATAATTTGACACAAGAATTCACATATATAAAACTAAATTCATAAGTAAGAAAATATGTAGATCTGGCGCTGAAGGAAGGCAATCGATATGACACGCGCCGTGCCATCGATCGACGATGGGCAAGGGAGCATTGCCTCACGCGCACCGCGGCGAGTGGACAACGCAAAGAACGCTGGGCGATGGGTCCTTTGACCGGACGAGATGCATCACCAGAGCCAAGCCAGCTAGGAAGCGGAGGATGTCTTCCCCCTCCGAGGACGGATCGCGGGAAGGTGTAGTACGGCTCGCCTCGGGCAGGGCCAAATATCAAGAAAACCAACGAGGAGACAAACATCGTGATAGCGGCAAAGAAAGTGTTCTTTCCCCTTGTGTTGATCTGTGGTGCTGTCATGACAGCCGTCACGGTGTCCATGGCAGCGGAGGTCTATCCATCCAAACCGATCAGACTGGTGGTGCCGTTTGCCGCGGGCAGTGGCACCGATGCAGTGGCACGACTGACTGCGAGGGCCTTGGGCGACTCGCTACATCAACCGGTGTTGGTTGACAACAGGCCGGGCGCCAACGGCTCCATCGCGGCTGAAGTAGTGGCGAAGGCTCCTCCGGATGGATACACGTTGTTCATGACGACGAACACCACACATTCGGCCAACCCGTCGTTGATGAAGCATCTGCGCTACGACCCGGTGAAAGACTTCACACCGGTCTCCCGCATGGGCAACCTGCCCTTCATGCTAGTGGTGAGTCCCAGCCTGCCGGTCAAGTCCCTGCGTGAATTCATCGACTACGCCAAAGTGCACCCCGGCATGTCATACGGCAGTGGCAACAGCACCGGCATCGTGGCGGGCGCCACTCTTTCAAGGATGGCCGGTCTGAATATGCTGCACGTGCCGTACAAGAGCACACCGCCGGCCATGACCGATGTGATCGGTGGACAAATCCAGGTTATGTTCGTCGACTTCGCCGCAGGTATTGCCAACGTGAAGGCGGGAAAACTGCACGCCCTCGGCGTGACCACAGCCCAGCGCTCGGAACTGCTACCTGAATTGCCGCCGCTAGCAAGCATGCCGGAACTCAAGGGATTCGACATCACTTCCTGGAACGGTGTGTTCGCGCCAGCCGGCACGCCCGCACCAATCATTGATCGTCTAAATCGCGAGCTTGTTACGGTCGCCGGTAACAAGCAGTACGCGGCGCAGTTCCACGGGTTCGGCTTCGAACCGTTTGGCAGCACGCCTGCCGAACTCGGTAAGTTCGTGACCGCTGAATTGCAAAAATGGGCGCAACTAGTCAGGGATGCAGGCATTCAAGCTGAATAAGGACATACCATGAATTTCGAACTTTCCGAAGAACAGAGCTCCATCGTCGAGGCGGTCCAATCCGTTTGCTCGCAGTTTGATATGGAGTACTGGGACCGTCTCGACGTTTCCGCGACGTACCCTCATGAATTCTACAAGGCGCTGTGCGAAGGCGGCTGGCTGGGCGTGGCGATGCCGGAAGCCTATGGCGGCGCGGGTCTCGGCATCCTGGAGGCCGCGCTTGTGATGCAGACCATCTCGCAGTCTGGCGCCGGCATGACCGGTGCGTCAGCGGTACATATGAACGTATTTGGTCTGAACCCCGTGGTGGTCTTCGGTACCGACGAGCAGAAAGCGCGCTTCCTGCCCTCGCTGATCGAAGGGCGAGAGAAGGCGTGCTTTGCCGTAACCGAGCCGGACGCCGGGTTGGACACCACGAAGTTGAAGACTTTCGCCCGTAAGGTGGCTGGCGGCTATTCGGTGAGTGGGCGCAAGATCTGGATATCCACCGCTCAAGTGGCCGATCGCATGCTGCTGCTGGCGCGCACCCAGCCGCTGGAATCCGTGACCAAGCCCACCCAAGGTCTGTCACTGTTCTACACAAACGTGGACCGCAGCAAAATCGAGATCCGCGAGATTGACAAGATGGGCCGTGCGGCCGTCGATACCAATATGCTGTTCATCGATGATTTGTTCATTCCCGATGAGGACCTCATCGGCGAAGAAGGCCGAGGCTTTGAATACATCCTGCACGGTCTCAATCCCGAACGCATTCTGATTGCTGCAGAAGCCGTCGGCCTGGGGCGGGCCGCACTCGCTATTGCAACGCAATACGCCAAGGACCGCGTGGTGTTCGGTCGCCCCATCGGCATGAACCAAGGCGTGCAGCACCCGCTGGCACAGGCGTGGATGCAACTGGAGTCGGCCAACCTGATGGTGTTGAAAGCGGCAACGCGTTACGACGCGGGCCTTTCGTGCGGTGCCGAAGCCAATGCCGCCAAGTACCTGGCTGCGGAGGCTGGTCACAACGCCTGCCAAACCGCGATCTTGACCCTGGGCGGCATGGGGTACTCGCGCGAGTATCGCGTGGAGCGGCTGCTGCGTGAGTCCTATATCCCGCGCATCGCGCCGGTCAGCCCGCAGCTCATCATGTGCTTCATCGCTGAACGCGTGCTCGGCCTGCCGAAGTCCTACTGAGTTAGCCCGAGTTCAAAGGCACCTGAAGATGTACACGAGCAACGAGACGAAGCCCCTGCAACAGCAACCCACCGGCCCCTTAGCCGGAATCCGTGTTGTCGACATGACCTCGGTCGCCATGGGTCCCTACGCCACACAGATCCTAGGTGACATGGGGGCCGAGGTAATCAAGGTGGAATCTCCTGCAGGCGACGTCTTTCGGCATGCGGAGCCCGCCCGGCATGCCGGAATGGGCGCCTGCTTCCTCAACCTCAACCGGAACAAGCAGTTCCTGGTGCTGGACGTGAAGCGCGAAGAAGACTTGGCGCGGTTGAAGGGGCTCATTGCCGAGGCTGACGTGTTCATCTCCAACGTACGGCCGCAGTCGCTGCGCCGACTTGGCCTGGACTATGATTCGCTGCGAATGGCTAACCCGCGGCTGGATCTATTGCGGCGCCTACGGCTATTCAGAGGCGGGTCCGTATGCTGGCATGCCTGCTTTCGACGACATCATCCAGGCAAGAAGCGGGATGGCGCAATTCCAAGGTGAGAACTCCACCGAAGGTCCGCAGTACGTCAACACCATCTTGGCTGACAAGGTCGCCGGCCTGACCGTGGCCTACGCCATTCCGATGGCGCTGTACGAGCGGGAGCGCTCGGGGCTAGGCCAGGCGATCGAGGTGCCGATGTTCGAGACGCTAGTTTCCTTCCTGGCGGTCGAGCAACTGGCGGGCCAGACGTTTATCCCGGAGCGTGGCCCGTCGGGATATTCGCGCGTGATGTCGGCGCACCGCAAGCCTTATCGCACATTGGATGGCTACATCGCTTTGCTGCCCTATACCACGGCGCAATGGTCTCGCTTCTTCGCCCTGTCCGGCCATGCGGAACTCGCGAGCGACCCGAAGTATGCCGAACCCGCTGCAAGGAGCGCCAATATCGACAAGCTATATGCCAAGCTGGCCGACATTGTCGGCGGCAAGACAACAGCGCAATGGCTTGAAATGCTGGCGGACGCTGATATACCGCACAGTGAAGTCTCAACGTTCGAAGACTTGTTCGACGATCCCCACCTGCGGGCCACTGGTACGTTCTTCGAGTATGACCACCCGACTGAAGGCCGCTTGCGTGCAGTCGGCATTCCCACGCGCTTTTCTCGTACGCCGGGCAATATCCGCATGTGCCCGGGCGAGATGGGCGTCGATGGAAGGCGTGCGTCCGACGACGCATAGGCTGCCGGTCATTGGCGCCGCCTTCGACGATATCCCTAAACCGCATGGACGAGCTTTAGCATGATTTATTCGACCCTGGAGGTCAGTCGCGATGGCTACCTCGCGCGTATCGCCCTCAATCGGCCTGAAGTCCGCAACGCTTTCAACGAGGTGGTCATTGCCGAATTGACAGATGCATTCAACGTGCTTGCGCTGCAAGACGACGTGCGAGCGATCCTCCTTGCCGCCAAGGGGCAGGCCTTCTGCGCTGGTGCCGACCTCAACTGGATGCGCAAGATGGCCGGCTACACGCGCGACGAGAACGTCGCTGACGCACGACAACTGGCCGAGATGCTGCACACCATCTGGAGTTGCCCGAAGCCTGTGGTGGCCGTCATCCAAGGTGACACCTACGCGGGTGGGATGGGCTTGGTAGCCGCCTGCGACATCGCCGTGGCCGCCGGCCAGGTCAACTTCTGTCTGTCGGAAACGAAGCTCGGTTTGATCCCGGCGACCATTGGCCCCTACGTGGTGCGGGCCATGGGGGAACAGGCGGCACGCCGGTATTGTGTGACTGCGGAGCGATTCAGTGCAGGGGAGGCACATCGTATCGGGTTCATCCATGAAGTCGTCGCAGCCGAGGCGCTGGAGGGCAGGGCGGTGGAAATTGCTACAGCGCTAGCCGGTAACAGCCCGGCTGCAGTGCGGGAAAGCAAACGGCTAGTGCAGGATATCGCTGATAGGGCGCTCGACGCATCGCTGATCGCACTTACAGCCGAACGCATCGCGGATATACGAGCGAGCGAGGAAGGCCGCGAGGGCGTGCGTTCGTTCCTGGAAAAGCGCAAGCCTGCCTGGATTGCACGGTCCGCCTAAGTTCGTCCGCCCCCTTATAGCCGGGGCGAGTGGTTGGTCCGCTGCCTCGTCAACTGGAAAGACCCCGAAATGTACCAAGTTCAAAGAGCCGTCATGGCATCCGGATTGCACGGCCTGCCCGCCCGCGTCAGGCTGGTTGAAGTCGGGCCGCGCGACGGCTTGCAGAACGAGCCGCAGTACGTTCCCGCTAATGTCAAAGTTGAGCTGGTCAATCGGCTCAGCAGGGCCGGCTTCGCCAATATCGAAAGCGCGTCGTTTGTATCCCCTCGTTGGGTTCCGCAGATGGCGGATGGCGCAGCGGTGATGCGCGATATTGAGCGCCGCCCGGCTACGGTCTATTCGGCGCTGACTCCTAATATGCAGGGCTTTGAAGCTGCGCTGCAGGCGGGTGCTGGCGAAGTCGTGATCTTTGGCGCCGCAAGCGAAGCATTCTCTCAGCGAAATATCAACTGCTCGATCGAGGAATCGATCCAGCGATTCCTGCCGGTTTCGAAGGCGGCAAAGGCCAGTGGCCTCAGGCTGCGGGCTAGCGTTTCCTGCGCCATGGGCTGTCCTATCCAGGGCGATGTTCCCGTGCGGGCAGTCAGTGACGTTGTTGCGCGCTTTGCAGATCTGGGCTGTGACGAGATTGATATCGCCGATACCATCGGAGTTGGCACGCCACGTCACGTCCAGGCCGTCATGGAAGCAGCCACGAAGGCGTTTCGTCTGGAAGGCATCGCCGGCCATTTTCACGACACCTATGGACAGGCGCTTGCAAATATCCTGGCTAGCTTGGAGGCAGGGATCGGCATCTTCCACTCCTCGGTAGCAGGGCTTGGCGGATGCCCGTATGCAAAGGGTGCAACGGGCAATGTGGCAAGCGAGGATGTGCTCTACATGCTGCACGGCCTCGGTATTGAAACTGGTATCGATCTCGACCGGGTAGTGGATGCGGGCGCCTATATTTCTGAAGCTATCGGCCGTGAAAACGCCTCGCGAGTCGGTCGCGCGCTATTGACCAGGCGCGGAGATTCCCTCGATACGGTCGGATGTCGCTGACACCGGTTCGCTTACAATCTGCCAAAAGTGGACACAAGGAACCTAGGATGGCTGCGAGCGAACCAGCGGACAAGACGAACTTTTCCAGTGTGAAGACCGCACTGCGCGTGATTGAAATCATGGAAATCTATGCGCGTGAAGGGCGCTCGCTTACTCTGACCGAACTAGCGAAGCTACTCGGCGCACCCATGTCAAGCTGCCTCGGCCTGATACGAACGCTGACAGCCCTGGGTTATCTCTATGAAACGGGGCGGCGGCAGGGCTATTACCCCACCAGTCGCCTGTTAAACATCGCGCAGAGGATCTCACGCAACGACCCTCTCCTTGAGCGGGTGACGCCAGTCCTGGAGGCACTGCGCGATGCTACCGGGGAAACTGCCATTTTCGGCAAGCTCCAGGACGACGGACGCGTGTTGTACCTGGAGGTTCGCGAATCACCCAATCCGGTACGCTATACGGCGGCACCCGGCGAACTCCGCGAGGCGCATGCCAACTCTATCGGCCGTGCGATCCTTGGTGTGATGTCGGGATCTGCCCGGGAGCAAGCACTCGAAAGACTGTCATTTTCTGAACACACGGAGAAAACTATCACGAACAAAGCGGCCTTCGAAGACGAGTTGGAACGCTCACGAGCGAACGGCTGGTACTCGAATTTTGGAGAATCATTCCCGGATCTGGGAGCGATTGCCATGCCGGTCGCAATAGGCGATGTCACCTACGGCATCTCGGTGGCTGGCCCAGTCAACAGAGTAGAAGGGAACAAAGCGCAAATTGTCGACGCGCTCCGCCTGGGGCAGAGGACACTTCAGAGCTAAGGCCCGGACGCTCAGGCATCGTTCTCCGCGATGGCGGTCGTGGAGACAATGTATGGAAGGTCGGCGATTCGGCGCCGCGCAGGCGCGAGTATAGCGGCGAGTCAAAGCGCCGAAGCGAATCCGCTACGAAGATGCATCCGTGGTCGGCCACGGCGTTGAGCCGACCATTGCACCTGCTGGATGCGCGACGAAGGTCGCGACACAACGGCAGCAGAGTACAACCCTGAAATTTCATTGTGGAGGCGAGTCTTGATACTAGAACATGCTGAGATCTGGATTAAGCCGGGACAACAGGCTGATTTTGAAGCTGCAATTATTCAAGGACTGCAGACAGTGATGTCGCGTGCGGTAGGCATGCGGGGATACAAGCTCCATAAGTGTGTTGAGTCCCCAGAGCGCTATGTCATGCAGATTTCCTGGAATACGGTTGACGACCACATGGTTACCTACCGCCAGGGCCCCCTCTCCCCCAAGTTCCGCGCTATGGTCGAGCCATTTTTCGCTCAGCCTCCTGTGATGCAGCACTTTGAGTTGCTCACAAAGGATGGGCCGGACGCCGAAGACGCTCGGAACTGAAGCCACTTTCTCCAAAAGGCACAACGGCTAGGCAACCTGGCTGTGCGTTGAGTCTGAAGGTAAATTACCTCGGATGTCGCCTGCGCCGGCGCCTCGCATCGATCTGCGGCGGCAGATTGCCGGGAAAGATCTGAGCATGCAGCGGTGCAGACGCGTTCAATCTTGAAGCCCTTGTAGCGATTAGTCGTCTGTCTGCCCTGGCGCGCGGCGGAAACTTATCGCTATGCGGGTGTTCGTCGTCACAGCAGAATGTGACCGTGCCGCCAACTTCAGTCTGTTCGATATGTCGGGCCGCATAAAGCCGCACTCGAGGTTCCTAGCATGTCTGGATGGCCCCGATGTCGCTTACCTGTCGGAAGATCAAGTAAAGCGGCAAATCGATTCGGGGTGGCTGGTACACGTTCTAGGTGACTGGTCGCGTTTCCCCGCTTGCCACTTCTACTATCCGAGTCGCGGCCATCAAACGTCGGCTTTCACCTTGGTGGTCGAAGCACTTCGTGATCGCGCACAGTGACCTGTTCTGCTCGCAGTTGGACACAGCCATTTGGCTCCTCGGCCCGTGCCCGCTTTCGGATTCAGCACAGCCTTACCAGCAACGGCTTGTCGGCCGAACCAAACGTACATTGATTCACAACTGGGATGGCAGTGGGAAGGTAGGTGCCGACGATGAACCGCTCCAGTCTGCCTCGCTTGCTCGGCTGCTGCCGCTTATTGTGCAGCCCCGGCGTGTTCGGCCGCGGGTGACGTCTGTTGGACATTCCGGAAGGCCTGGACGTTTGCAGACGCGACGGACGCTCTGTGATCGCCTTCTCCCGACTGTGTAGAGGAGGGCATGGACGCGCAGTTAGCTAACAGATAAATCCGCCGGTCCGGATACTCCGCCATGCGCTGCGTCATCCTCGGACGGTCAGTTCCGCTCGGAATGATTCCGAGACTTAACTTCGATCGGCTTTTAGCGTTTTTTGGCAAAGACCTTTGCTCTGCTGGCATGCCGTGCAGTATCGACCGGCAGTCGCCGTGTCGGTAGTATCTCCTCTAGGGCAACCCCGCTAACGATTCGCTGGTGAGACGGCAGAGTGGCTGCGGTCGACTCATATAGCCCGAAATCACTATACGTAGGAGGAGATATGAATAAAGAACTTTTCGAAAGAGGTTTGGAGGTGCGTCGCGCCGTGGCAGGCGAGAGCAATGTGGATGCCGCATTCAAGAATGCGGACGAATTCTCGATGCCGATGCAGGAACTGGTGACCGAATTCTGCTGGGGAGAGATCTGGACGCGTCCCGATTTGGACCGCCGTAGCCGCAGCATTCTAAACATCGGGATGCTAGCTGCGCTTAACCGCTCGGATGAACTGGCTGGCCACATTCGCGCAGCGATTACCAACGGCGTAACGAAAGCGGAAGTCCGTGAATGCCTGCTGCAAGTCGCAGTCTACGCTGGCATGCCCGCCGGCATGAGCTCATTCAAGCTCGCGCGCAAAGTCTTTGATGAAATGGGAATTTGACCCACGTGATCCACAAGGGGCGACGGTCCCCCTTTGATTTGGCGGTGCCAACCTGACGCGAAGGCCGATTTTACGAGACCCCGGCGTTCGCTCTTAAGTTGGCCCACAAGAACGTGGCGCTGTGCACCGCCGTAGGCAAGGAGCTAGGCGTGCTCATGTGGATGGTCAACCTGACTTTGGAACAGATGACTGAAGCCCTGGCCCGAGGTCTCGGGGAGCAGGATTCGCGCGCATTCCTGAAGCTGCAACCTGAGAGTGCCGGGAAGAAGATCGCCGCTGATCCGGATTGCCTTGTAAGCGCTATTCAGGAAGTACGTGCTTGAGTTCGAGTTCGAGTCTCGCCAGAGGTGAATTCGTGAAGAACGTGGAGTGACGCGTCGTGGGTTGCAAGCTGAGCCTGCGCGTTCTCTCAATGCTCTGTCTAAGAAAGTATTTCACGTCCCGCAGCCTTCAGGGATGGGCAAGCAGCTCAACTGACCTCGGCCCAGTCGTTTCACTGCTTCACTACAACTACAGATGGAGACAACGCTATGAAAAATTTCTGGGGACATACGCTGATCAAGCACGGCCTTGCCGCAGCGGCCCTCGCGCTTTCCTGCATACCTTTGGCCATGGCGGCCAACCGGTTTCCAACGAAGACCGTGCGCATAGTGGTGCCTTCCGCTGCCGGCGGCCTGGCCGACGTGACAGCCCGGCTAGTTGCCAAGAAGATGTCCGAGAATCTGGGGCAGCCCGTGATAGTGGACAATCGACCAGGCGCGGACACCTTGCTTGGAACCCGGTTGGTGAAGGACGCGCCGGCCGATGGCTACACGTTGTTGCTGCAGAGCGATGGGATCGCAGTGTGGCCGGCGTTGATGGATCAGCCCGGCTACAACCTTGAAAAGGACTTCGCCGGCGTTGGTCCGATTCTCAAGTTTCCTTTCGTCCTCGTAGTTGGCCCCCAACAACCAGACAAGACGCTTGCGGGGTTCATGGCCCGCGCCAAGGCGAATCCCAAAACGTTGTCTTATGCATCGGGCGGGGTCGGCACACCTTCCCACATTGCAGCTGCCATCTTTCTCCAGCAGACCGGCCTTGATGTACTGCACGTGCCCTACAAAGGCAATGCTGCTGCGATAACCGACATCGTCGGTGGGCGCGTAGATATGCTCTTTGATACCTCCGCCACCAGCGCGGGCAACATCAAGACTGGAAAGCTGCGGGCCTTGGGGGTTTCGTCAAACACGCGGCTTCAATCGCTCCCGGACGTCCCGACCTTTGCAGAACAGGGCGTGCACAACGCCAGTTACTACTCCTGGATCGGTCTGCTGGCCCCAGCCGCGACCCCGAAGGACGTCCTGCAGCGTCTCTCGGAGGCATTGCGCAGCGCGGTTTCCAGTGAGGAACTCAACGAAAAATTCCGGTCGGATGGAAGTGAGCCCATGGTGATGTCTCCCGAGGAATTCAATAAGTACCTCAAAGGGCAACTGGGGCAGATGAGCAAGCTCGCAGCCGATCTGAAGCTGCCAAAGCGACAGTAAGACCCCTCCCTGCCGCACGACGCAACGCGCGGCAGGTGGCGGCAACAAACTCAATGCATCTTTACAGGAGTTTCCATGGACTTCGCGATTTCGCAAATCGATGACTCCGACCGCGCGGGTACAAGCTCGCAGCACAAGACATACGTGCTTGTTCACGGCGGCTACCATGGCGGCTGGTGTTGGAAAGAGGTGGCGGCTGGTCTTCGATCGCGTGGTCACACCGTCTATACGCCGACCCTGACCGGGTTAGGCGAGCGTTCTCACCTGATGTCATTTAAGCCGACGTTGGGCACTTTCATTGAGGACATCGTGCAGGTGATCAGGTTCGAGGAACTGGATGATGTGATTCTGGTGGGCCATAGCTTTGCCGGTTCCATTGTGTCTGGTGTAGCCGATCGGGTGCGCGTGCGCTTGCGCCACCTCGTGCACCTCGACTCCCAGGTTCTACAGTCGGGCGAGTCCCCGGCTGACGAGTTGCCTCCTGAACTCGTCCAGCGGTACAAGCAACGAGCGATGGAAGCGGGCGACGGCTTGAGCATTCCGCCCAACGCCCCGGATTACTTCGGCATCACCGACCCGCAGATGGCTGCGTGGCTGCAGACGAAGCTGACCCCCCACCCGTTACAGACCTACTTCGACAAACTGAACCTGGAGAATCCGCTGTGTAACGGGGTTCCAGCGACATACATCGCTTGCTCGAAACCGCTATTCCCGGTCAACGCCAAATCGCGAGAGTTGGCCAAGACTACGCCTGGATGGACGTACTTGGAAATTCCAACCGCGCACGATGCAATGATTCTGATGCCGTACGAACTGACAGAGATGTTGGCAGCCATCGGTTGACGAGACACGCGCCAGGGGGATGCGGGCCTTTGGCCCATCCCCGATATGCGTTGAATGGCGATCTCGATTTTGAGTAGATCGTGGAAATTTTAATATAGGGCAAGCGCTTATTCAATCCCGCTCGCTCAACATTGGAGATCGCCCGTCATCCACTGTTACCGATTTCTTGCCACGGTACATTTAATTTAAAACGAAGAAATTATTTTCGTCTCCACGGACATCATGTATGAGGAGGCCGGATCAGCACGTCCCTATTGTCAGATTTTAGATGCTAATGCGTGTAAACCGACTCGGCGTCAGCAGCCTGGCGTAGCGAATTGGTGTTATTCAATGCGGTATTTGACGATTCCGCAAGTCTGGGCTGGAAGGGAATGGAGATGTTGGAGGATTTCCGATCAGCCATAAAAAAGCAAATCACTATAATGGAGATGAGCCGGTATGAAAAAATCGCTTTTTGCATTAGCAGCGCTGGGCGCATTTGCAGGTTCGGCGCAAGCGCAATCGAGCGTGACGCTGTACGGCGTGGCTGATGCCACCGTTGGATTTACATCCAACCTCGCCAAGCCCGGCGGTGGTTCAGGCAACACTTTTTCGGTGGGCAGCGGTGGCCTGTCCGGCTCACGCTGGGGCCTGCGTGGTGTGGAGGAGATCAGCAGCGATTTGAGCGCGATATTCGCGTTGGAAAACGGCTTCAGCCTGGACACAGGCACGATGTCACAAGGCGGCCGCCTGTTTGGACGTCAGGCATTTGGCGGGTTGCAAAGCAAGACCGCCGGCTCGCTCACCTTTGGTCGCCAGTACACCACAATGTTTGATGCGCTGGCCAACTTTTCGCCGGGCGCCTATGCGGGTCTGTATGAACCGACGTTTGCGCTCCTCGGCCTGGACCTCCGTTCGGACAATACGGTCAAATATAAGGGCACCTTCGGCCCGTGGACCGTGGGGGCTCACTGGTCCTTCGGCAATGGCGTGGCCGGCGGGGGAGAAGTACCGGGTCAATTCCGTCGCGACACGGGCTACGGTGCCGGAGTAACCTATCTCGCTGGCCCGTTCGGCGCAACTGTCGCCTACGATCAGGCCAACCCGAGCGTTATCAACGGCACCACTTTTCTTGGCACCGGCAGCGTTAAAAAGGCTGCCGTCGCAGGGAGCTATACCGTCGGCCCGGCCAAGCTCATGGCAGGCTATCGCTACGGTCAGGCCAAGGACCAATCCGGGCGTGCCGTCGTTCGCGACAATATGTACTGGGTTGGAGCAAACTATCAGGTCACTGCAGCCTTGGGCCTGACAGTGGACTACTTCTATCAGGATTTTAGGCCCGTAACCGCCGGCGGCATTACAACCAACCCGGCCAATCCGTGGCAGGTCATGTTCATCGCCGACTACAATCTGTCCAAGCGTACCGACGTGTACCTGACGACCGCCTACTCGAAGTACGCCGGCCTCACTCTTGACACTGCGTCCATCAATTTTGCCAACGGGTACCCGTTGGGCGGGACCAAGACCAATATGCTTGGTGTCGCCCTCGGTGTCCGCCATAAGTTCTGATCGCTAACGCTCGCCTTGCAAGGGCCCCTTGGGGTTGATGCGGCATTGCTGCCGATGTCGCGTTTGACCAAGAGGTGCTGATGTGATCTTGCATTAATGCGATACCGGATGGACTGGGGACGGCGAGCGCACGTCACGTGCACCTCTCGCTGCTGCATATCGCTGCCTCGCTCGTCTGAAAGTCCATCTTGTGCGCCACCAGGCAATGGCAAATTATGCGGCAGGATTAAGCGCCAGAACGTTGCTTCGATCGAAGCCATTGCAACCGGGGAACAGATCGTTGGGGCGCGCGCTTCATCAAAGCGGGGATCGGCGACGCGCTGACTGCGACCTGGAGCGGCTCAGGGCGGAGAAGGTTCTGGCTCGATGTTTCACCGCGGCTCTTCACTATGAGGGGAATGCTGCGGATTCAGCGAGTTGTCTCCGTTTTTTTGCACACTCTCTGGCGCGTCTAGGGCTCTGGACAGATCGCTTCTCTGAGAAAGGCAACAGCCGCTTGCCGGCGAGGACGGGATTTGCAGGTCCCGAACAGGCGAGCCCATCGCGCCGTAGTTTGGCTGCCGCACAAATCGCTGCGTTGCCAGGATAAAGGCCGCGATGGCGCCCCCAAACTCATCATGCTCGGCTGATGGAAGAACTGCCGGTCTGTAGTGTTGCCGGTGGTGTTCCGGCCAGGAGACGCCAAGGGATGAGCGCCTAAGCTACTGCAGATGCAGGGCGCGATCTCGGAACACGAGTGAGGCTCACGCCCTGCTTGCAACTTGATAGCAATACATTAGGAGATCGGGGGATCTGAGGATGCCTCCCTAGCTGGGACTATTGGATGGCGGGGGTAGGGCTCGAAACAATGCCTCCGTCCCCAGGATGTAACCCTCCAGACCCATCAGCGCGGCGAGTTGAAAGACCTCGAGGATCTCGTCTCGAGTTGCGCCATGCTGCAGGGCATGGCGGATGTGCATTGCGAGACCGGGCTCGTACATGTGCGTGACCGAACAGTCGATCGCGATATAGATCAACTCTCGTTCCTTTGCGCTGAGCAGACCGTGCTTCCAAGGATCCATCGATAATTCGGACAGCACTTCGCAGTAGGTAGGCATTAGCCGTGCAATCATGTCTCGCTGCTCGTTCCAGTATCCACGCGTCTTGACGAACTCGTTCTTGATCGCCTCGTACTCTGGGGTTGCTTCGGGCAAAGCGGCAGATTCGTGGCCGGCGGCCTTCAGCTCTTCCATCAAGATGGGCACAGCGGAATACAGGGCGTGGTTACTGACTCCGATGATGGAAACAAGCACGTCCACTACCTCCTCCGAGGATGCACCCGCCGTCAATGCACGTTCAATATGGCGCCGGATACCTTCGACGTTGATTGACGTCACTGAGGCATGAAGAGCGACGAGAATTAACTCCTTAAGACGCGGAGAGAGATGCTCGCCCGAGAAGATTGCTTGCCAATATCGGCTAGCCGCAGCAAACGACGTGGGTGCGAGCTGGCGTAGGCGAGCCGGTACGGCAGGCTCGGTGAAGGCGTCCTCCATCTGCGCGAGGTCACGTTCTTTTGTTACAGGGGGAAGTTCTTTCACGATTCATTGATCCTCTTCATTTCCTGCATCTGCACTCCTCAGATGCGATAGCCTTAAGACGGCCCTTACGGCCAAAGCCCCTGTCCTACGACGCAAAACTTGGGGGCATAGACATCGGGAGCAGGGCCGCTTGCCGCGAGAAGGCGACGCGTTGGAGGTTTGTTTGTCATTCGTTGGGGCTTTCCGTCTTGGTCCCGCTCCTGTACCGGCAGTAAACCATCGTCCCTCCGGCCGGCCGGGCGGCAACACGTAGTGTAAGCCTTCCCCCTAGGCGCGTGGGCTTGACGAGTGCGCATGCAGGACCCGGCGGGCAGGCCCAAGGCGCGGGCACTTCGATACATGCCTTACTTGCCACGTAAGCCTTCGCCTGCAATGAGCCAAGTGCCATCGTCGAGGCATATCTCTCCTATCCTCGACCATTCGGCTGATGAACACATTCGTTATTGGAGCGCTGGTCCTCAAGGGTTGTCGAACGCCGGCAGACGATAGAAGCGTGACGCAGTTCTCCAGAACAAGTCCGCTTTCTCCTCCGCAGAAGCGCCGGCAACGATGCGCTTCATGGCGTTCCAGCCAACGCTATAGCTATAGCTGCCCTTGTCCACGGGAAAGTTACTCTCGAACATGCAGCGCGCAGGCCCAAACGCATTGATGCAGGACTCAATCCACGGCTGCCAAGCTACTGCCAACTCATCCGAGGACGGCGCACGTTCTAACAACTCAAATCCAAAGCCCGACAGCCGCATGCCCAGTCCGCCAAGCTTGACCATCACGTTGGGGCAGGTGGCGAGCTCGCGCAAAGCTGCGAGCCATTGAGTGTGCACTTCTTTGCGACAGCCCATGTAGCGCCCGATCCCGAGAATACCGCCACAGTGGTCGAGGACGATTGGCGTCTCGGGGAAGGCACGCGCAAGCGATGTGAGACGTGGAATCTGATGGAAGAAGAGCCAAGCATCAAAGCTAAGGCCGAGTTCGGCCAGATGAGCGAAGCCCGCGCGAAAGTCCTTCGTCTCCAACATATCCTCGCTGGTCGGATACTCCGGGTTCAAGAAACTCGGGTCGGGATCCCAGGCAGCAGTCTGGCGCATTCCGCGGAACCGACCACCAGCAGCTACCGGGCCCCCGGCGGCTGCGATGTGGGCCTCCAGCACCGGCCGAACCGCGTTCCCGAGGCGCAAATCGGCGAAGCCGACGATCCCGGCGCACAAACGCACGTCGCCATAGGCGCCACTCGCACACATGGCGGCTACACCGTTCGCGAATTCGGTTTCGCCGATTGACTTCATAGCCTCTGGGCCGCTGGCCCGAAGCATGGCACGTGCCTGCACGAATACCGTGGCCCGTACGTTGTGGCTACCGCGCAGATCGGCCAGCATGTCGTCCAGCAGGTACCTCGCGCCTGGACGGTCGTAGAGGTGGTGATGGGCATCGACGATTAGTTGACCGGGATCAAGCACTTTCTCGCGCTGTGTCGCCAGCCAATCGTGGCGAACGAGATTGTGCGACTGTGGTGCGCCGCTCATGGCGT
>NZ_JBIUHC010000175.1:0-20422 GCF_044627735.1 Cupriavidus sp. CuC1
TGATCTATCTCTCCTGAGTGGGATGAGACAAATCTACGGCGGCATGCTATTTTTCGAAATAGAAATGAATGAAATCCATCGTTGCAGGATTGTCGATGTCAAAGCTGCCGGATTTCGAAGGGCTCGCGATGTTCGCGAAGGTCGCCGAGGAAGGTTCGTTCGCTGCGGCGGCCACGGCCTTGGGTGTTTCGGTCGCTACGGTCTCTCGGGCCGTTACCCGCCTTGAAGAGCGGCTGGGAGGCCGACTGTTCAACCGTACCTCCCGACGACTTGCACTCACAGACTATAGCCACACGCTCGCTGAACGAGCGGCGAAAATCTACGCCGACGCCGAGGAGGCCGAGGATTTCGCCCGTGAGACCTCAAGCCGACCGCGTGGTCTTGTCAAGCTCGCCGCGCCGCTCGCTTTTGGCGCCCGCTGGGTCGCCCCGCTGCTGCCCGAATTCTTCTGGACCTAATGATTGGTGGGGTGTTGCAGAGAGCAGTCGACCATGGCGCTAACTCCTTGATGGATTCCCTAGTCCGGATCCGGGGGACGCGGTTGCTGGGTGGAAGGGTCCCCTCGGCTTCCGACTGAAGGCGACCGCCGAGGTGTGCAGCCGCCAGCATGTCTTCGTTGACTTTTAACCGTCAGCAGTGTCGGCTTGCGCACAGACCGCCTGCCGCACGCGCCGCAAACTACTTCGAATCTGTCCAACCCGCCAGGAGGCACAGATGAAACAGGTATCACTGACCATTCCAGAAATTGGATTGATTGCCGGAACACGGGCGGCAGGCGCTGCGGGCTTCGCACTGTTGCTCAGCGAACGAATGAATCCGGAACAACGCCGCGCCATCGGCTGGACGCTGCTCGCTGTAGGGGTCATCACCACAGTGCCGTTGGTCGCGCAAGTGTTTGGGAAACGTCAGCCATACAAGAGCCCCGACGAGAAGTGAAGTAATGGTGCGAGGGCCAGAGCCCAAAATTGACGGGCTTGACGACCGACCGGTGCTGGCTGGCAAGCGACCTCCGCCAGTTGCGAGCCGATTGGACCTTCCCGACCCATCTCGGTCATCCGCGAACGCGAGCTCAATGTCCAATGACCGTGGTATTGCAGTCACCGATCCTGCGCAAAGGGGGATTCCTCCGGCGGCCCGGGACCCGCGTGTGAATCCGGCCGCTCACACCCAGGTCAGCGTTGCCTCCATAAAGAGGTGCCCGGGCATGAGGTAGTCGCCGTGTTCAATAGCAAGATCCTCCAGATTGCGCAGCGTATCCTCAGACAGGGCGGCCATGTCGAACCTGCAGTAGAGGTAGCGCTGCCTGAATGTGGCCTTCTCCATACGCAGGCCGCGCACCAATGCTTCAGGGGATGCCACGGAGACATGCTCGACGGCCCGATACTGGACGTCGACACCGTATTGATGGCCGAGTTGCTCAAGTTCAATCGCATCCTGCCATGCGGTCTCGTAGTCCAACTCGAGCGTGCCGGCAACGCGACCATGGATGTGTTCCACCGCGCTGGCTCGGTCGCGTGCGGTATATGTGCTCATCGTGGCCCTCCAAATGCCGCTCAGTCGAGCTTGATATTTGCCTCCCTGATCAGGGTGCTGAATCTGGCCTTCTCCTGCCTGATGTATGCGGTGAAGTCCGCCGGCTGGGACGCGGTGGCGCTGAATCCATAATCGCCCAATACCTTGACCGCCTTCTCCGAAGCCAATGCCTTCGCGACTTCATTCCGAATACGTTGCGTCAGTGCGGCGGGCATTCTCGCCGGCCCCCACAAGCCATACCAGGAAACCATCTCGAAACCGGTCAATCCCGACTCCGCGACCGTCGGAACGTCCGGCAACACGGCAATGCGCTTCGCACTGGTGACGGCAAGCGGCTTCAGCTTTCCACTCTTCACATGAGGTAGCGTCGATGGCAAGGCATCCACCATGGCATTGATGTGTCCGCCCATGACTTCTGTCAACGCCGGAGCCGTACCCTTGTAGGGAATGATCTCGAACTGGAGTTTTCCGTCGTGCTTGATCGCTTCTTCGGCAAGGTGGCTAGCCGAGCCGACTGCTGAGGTTCCAAAGGTGTACTTCCCGGGCGCCGTGCGGATGGCGGCCATGAACTCCTTGAGGTCCTTTGCTGGAACACCAGGATGCGCCGTCACCAGCATTGGGACGCTACCCAGTTGCGTGATAGCCGTGAAGTCCTTTTCGATGTCATAGGTCGTTGCGCTCATCAGCATCGGGGTGGCCACGAAGGTCGATGCCTGCACAAGCAAGGTATATCCGTCCGGCGCAGAGGTCGCCACCAGCTTGCTACCCAGCGTTCCGCTGGCTCCAGGCCGGTTATCGACAATAAATTGCTGGCCGAGATTTTCGCTTAGGCGTTGCGCAACAACCCGCGTGACAGCATCCACGGTTCCACCTGCGGGATACGGCACAACGATTCTGACGGGCTTGTTGGGGTAGGTCTGGCTAAAAGCCAGCGTGGCGACAAGACCAAAGCTTGTGGCCAGTAGCGCTCTCAAGATACCTCTCATTGTCTCTCCTGATATTGACTTGTTTACTTGCAGCTCTGCCTAGACTGGGCGAGTGTCCAGAGAATGGATTCTGCCTTTGCTGCGGTCGCCTAAGCCCTTGCGATAAACAGGTATGGCGCCGACTCAGAAGACATGCTTGATGCCAAGCATCGCACCAAACTGGTTGCCGCCCGGTGCCGGCGCACTGGTTCCGACGGCGCTGCCACTACTGACGGACATGGCCAGTTGGCCTCGGTTATCAATGAAGCCAGTTGTGAGATAGGCGGAGGTCCGCTTGGAGAAGGCGTAGGTTCCGCGCAGGGCCGCTAGCCATGCCTTGTTGGCACTATGATTGAACCCTAGGTAGTAGATCTGCCCCGCTAGATTGAGGGCGGGCGTGATGTCGTAGGCCAGGCCCGCATAGTAAAGCTGGCTATGGGGCGTGGTGCTGCCCTCATTGTTCCGGAAGGTACCACCGATGCCGAGCTTCGCCTTGGACAGGACCATGTAGCCACCAAAGTGCAGGCGGTCATCCTTGAGGCCGCTGTTCACCAGCCCGCCTGCAGCACCGGCACCCCCGCGCAAGGAATCGTATGCAGTTGCCAGGCCCCACCAGCTTGCGTCATACCGCAGCATCACTGACCATTCCCGGCAGGCCTTGCTGTCGGCGGGATTTTCTCCGGCGCAGTTGGTTCCCGCGGGATTCTGGCCAGCATTGACGGTGTCGCGCCCAAGGCTGTATGTCGCACCAACAGTCAATCCGCCGAACGTACCCTTGTAGGCGATGGCGTTGTCGGCACGCGCATTGGGCCGATAACTGTCCAACGAGTTAGCGCCGTAGATGTTGGGACCCAGTACGTCCGAGTCCAGTGTCGACCAGAAGGTCATCGTCCACTGACGGCCGAAGGAGAGTTGTCCCCACTGATTGCTCAGCCCGACAAAGGCCTGGCGACCGAACAAGCGTCCTCCCTGGTTTGACGAGCCGGAGTCGGGGGCAAAGCCGGATTCCAGGACGAAGACGGATTTCAGGCCTCCCCCAAGGTCCTCCGTCCCGCGCATTCCCCAGCGCGAAGGCACGGTGGCAGTCAGGTTTGGCATCCGCACGACACTGTCCTTGCTGGCACCAATATTGTTCACATACTCGACTCCAGTGTCGACGAGGCCGTAAAGCGTCACTGACTGTGCCGAAGCGAACATCGGTGCGGCGCAAAAAAGGCCCGTGCACCATTTCCCGCAACTCCTCATGGGTGTCTCCTTGTTATGGCGAGTCGTTACAAATTTATGAAGGGCAGGCGAGCGGTCTCCTCCCATCGCCGGGCTCTCGATACGTTTCGAGTGCCCGGCTGCAAGGGAAACAGAGTCCGAAGATCGCCGTGGAGTGTCTGACGGCAGCGGTCTACGCCGCTGCGTTGGCAGTCAGCCAGTCAGCCAGTCAGGGGGAAATCTCTTCCAACGGGCGGTTGGTGGTTTCGGTCATTCGGCTGGCCGCGACAAGGCCGACCACGCAGGCGCCCGCAAACATCAGGAAAACGGTGGCAATACCCCGTCCCGTCAGCACCATGCCGACAACGGCCGGTGCGGTGGCGGAGGCAGCTCGTAGCCACGAGGTTGCCAGGCCGGTTCCGATCGCGCGGATACGCGTGGGATAGATTTCCGGCGTGTATAGGTACAGCAGCACCGTCGCCGAGCCCATCACGGCATAGGCTGAGGAAGCCAGCAGCATGACCGACCAGGGGCTGGCGGCGCCGAACGCTCCCAAAACGGCGAGCAGTAAGCCGCTGACCACGAAACACCCCATGGCCCAGCGACGACGCCCCACGCGATCCACCGACAGTGCACAGACGAGAACGGCGCAAGTGCTGAGCACGTTGGAGAGCGAGGCCATGTGCAGCGACTCCTGTAATGGCAGGTGATAGACCGTCTTGTACAGGCTCGGCAACCAGTTGTTGATGCCATTTGCAACGAAATAGGAACTCGCCCACAGCAGCCATACCACTACCGTTCGGCCACGATAGAAAGGCGAGAACAGCTCCTTCCAGTTGCCCTTTTTCTGCGATTGGAGGCCTTCGTATAGTTCTGAGATACGCCGGGCCATCTCTGCCGCGTTGTGCTGAGGATCAAGGTTTCGCTTTGGGGTGCTAGCCTCGATTTCGCCGATCACGCGCTCTGCGTCGTCGAACCGGCCTTTGCCGATCAGCCATCGCGGTGATTCCGGCAGCCGCATGATCAGCAGTGCCACGACGAAGCCGGGTATCCCCCCAATCAGGAACATATACTCCCAGCCAAAGCGCGGAACCAGGAAGGCACCTACCTGAGCAGCCAGCATCAGGCCAATGGGGAAAATCAGTTCGTAGAGCAGGAAAAAGCGGCCACGGCCATGGGCTTGCGACAGTTCATTGATATAGGTTGCCGCAACCGGTACCTCGCCGCCGACGCCGATGCCCTGGACGAAGCGGCACAGGAACAGCATGTGGAAGTTGCCAGCAAAGGCACACGCCACACTCATGACCGACATCAGGCCCACGGTCACGGAGGCACTCGGCACCCGGCCCAGGCGCTCGGCCAGCCAACCGAAGCATAGTGCGCCAATGACCTGCCCAAGGTATCCGGCAGCGATCAGAACCCCGATCTCGCCGGGTGACAGGTGCCAGAGCCCAACCAGGACCGGCATGACAAACGCCAGTGAAAGCGCGTCGAATGCATCGAACAGGGTGGCACTGCCCATGACAATGCGGGCCTTGGTGTGCCACCTGCTAAAGGGAACGTTCTCGATGCGAAAAAGAAGTTGCGCTGCCCGCTGCCGCGGATCAAATGGCGCACTGCTTGCCGCATCGTTCCTGCCGCTGTTGTACATGGGTGCGACCGTAGTGGTGTCCATGCTGTCTCCAAGTTGACTGGCTCAGGGTGTGCGCGCACCGGCCATCATTTCTTTGTGTCATCCGCTTCTACCGTCGCCGCGGCCTTTCGTACCCCAAGAGCCGCTGGAAGCCCGCGACAGGGGGCAGCCCAGAAGCTCAGGTCAGTGAAGCCTCGTATTCCTCCCGTTGTGCATGCCTGCTGGCTACAGCAAAATGCGAAAAACCACTGGCCTGGCTTGACCCGGCTGGCAGGCGCAGCCGGCTGGCTGCGCCTGCCACCGTTCAGCCTACGATGCCGGCGGCGCGCATCGCGTTTGCGATCTCAACGTCAGCACCCGGGGCGAGCGGCAGCAGCGGAGAACGCACGGTGGCGTGTTCCAGGATGCCGCGGGCAACCAGCGCATGCTTCAGCGCCACAGTGCCTTCCATGTGCGAGCCGCGGTGGTAGACGTTCTTCGTGACCGGCAGCAGGCGATCGTGGATGGCGCGGGCGGCCTTGTAGTCCCGTGCCTTGCCGGCCTTGATCAGCTCGACCAGCAGTTCCGGTGCGATGTTGCCGTAGCCCACCAGCAGACCGTCCACGTCAAACATGGTGTGCAGCAGATATTCGTCGTGACAGCTCAGAATCTGCAGATCAGGGCGCTCGCGACGAATCACGGGGATCTCGGTGTCCCAGCGGCGCATGTTGCGCACGCCGTTCTTCATCGCGAACACGCCGGGCTGCGCCGCGATGTCGAGCTGGGTTTCCAGGTCGTAGGTGCACTTGGTTGCATCGGGGTACTGGAACAGGATCAGCGGCAGCCCACTGGTCTCAAACACTTGGCGGTACTTGTCCTGAGGCGCGCCCTTCTGGTAGCCAAAGCGCAGCCAGCCGTGCGAGGGGTAGAGCAGGCCAGCGGACGCGCCCGCTTGGACCGCGCGCTTGGCTTCCTCGGCGGCCACCTCGGTGCCTTCCAACGTGATGCCGGCGATGATGGGAATGGCGCCATTGACTGCCTCGACGAAGGTTTCGATGACCTTCATCTGCTCCGCCTGGGTCAGAAAGGTGCCTTCGCCTGCGTGGCCGAGCACGGTCAGGCTCTTCACGCCATCGATGCTGCCGAGCCAGGCGCCCAGCTTCTTGCAGGCGGCGTAGTCCACCGCGCCGTCGCGGGTGAAGGGCGTGACCGGGGCAGGATTGAGGCCGCGGAGGTCGATGTCTTTCATGTCACTTCCTGTATGAGTATGGAGTTCACCGGGTGCCGGATGCGTTGCCCGGAGAGCCCGCCGCTGCTGGTGTCTCCATAACGGTGGCGGGCATGTGAGGCAGTCTAGGAGTGGGCGTGACATGCTGGAAGTGTCATGTTGGATATTTCAGATATACTGATTCTGTATATCTTGGAGGCCAAGGCAAGCGATGAACTACTCGGCATGGAAACTGTTCCTGGCGGCTGCCGACTTGGGCAGTCTGAGCAAGGTGGCTCAGTCCTATGGCACGAGCCAGCCCCACATCAGCCGTCAACTCAATGAGCTTGAGCAGGAGTGCGGGGGGCGTCTATTCCAGCGCACGGGTCGCGGGGTGGTGCTTACCGAGTTCGGCGAGCGTGTGGCGCCCAAGGTCCGGGCGTGGGTTGCAGGCACGGACCAACTTGTCAACGACATCCACTCAACCTCAGGCAAGCCTATCGGCACGGTTCGCCTCGGAATCCTGCCTTCCACGGCGCATCCACTGGTCAGCACGCTTTATTACCGCCTGAAGGAACGCTACCCCCTGGTCCAACTCAGTGTGCGCGAGGGGCAAGGCGCGCAACTGGAGAACTGGCTGGAAGCTGGACACGTCGATTTGGCCATCCTGTTCCGCCAAAGTCCGGTGCCCAAGCACGGTGACGTGTACCTGATCGAAACGGCGACTTACCTGGTGGGGGTAGAGGGAGACCGCGTGACCGCCAACCCCACAGTACAGTTTTCTGCGCTGCACAATCTTCCCCTGGTGATGTTCTGCCGGCCCAATAGCTGGCGCGACCGGCTGGATCAATTGGCGCTGGAGCATGGGGTTGCGCTCAATGTAGCGATGGAGGCCGATTCGCTAAGCCTGCAGACCCATATCGTCGCCGACGGGGGCATGTACGCGCTATTGGGGCCGTATGCGATCTCGAACGCCGGCCGAGAATGCCGCTTGCAGGCATCGAAGATCATCAATCCACAGATCACGCGCCATATTGCGTTGGCCATGTCGCGCCATGGGGAACTGACGCTAGCGTGCCGCACTGTCATGCAGCTTGTTCGTGAGATTGCGCAATTCGGCGGGCCGGAGTCGACGGGGCGCGGCATCGAGGTGTCAACTTGAGATTCTCTGCAATACGTTCTCGACCCAGCGGCACGTTTGGCTTGAGGTGTGTCTGCGCGCGTCGCGCTGAGCTGATGACTGGAGTCTGAACTGAGGCGGAAAGACGTGTGGCGCGACTTCGCATTGCAGTCGCGGGGGAAGGGCGGTACACGACCCGTTGCCGTCATTCGCGTCCGGCGGATGGGACGACCGTTCCCAAAGTCTAACGGTCGTTGGTGGCTTGCACTGCCGGCAGGACTGCCTTCAGCGCTGCGGCCAATTCAGGTGCCCTTGCTTCATCTCTCAGGATCCTTGTCAGCCATGCCTCAAAGGTAGCCAATCTCGCTTGCTTCAGGTGTTGAGCTGCAAGGGCAAGCAACCCCTTGTTGTCATAGATGGTCAGTAGGCTACGCAAGTCCCCACATGCCAATGCGTCCTGAATCTTTTGAGTTGCTCCCGCGGCGAGGCCTGCGACATCCAGGCTTGCGGTCTGAGCGCTGTACTCCGCAATTAGCTCGCCGACACTTTTGGGGCCGGAAAGGTTGATCTTTTTCAACGTCCGATCGATTCGACGGCGACAGAACCTCACGACGACCTCGGCGGCGGCTGCCGGCGACTGCAAGGTGGCGAAGATAGCCGCCCTCAGTTTGGATATGGGTCCGAAATATGGTTTCCCCACATGCCCGACTCGGGTGACCAAGCTTGCCCTATGCGGCTGGGGAGCTCCATCTCGCCACAGCTGGCCTGCCCGCGTCGCTTTGCGTGGTGGATTCCACGACGAGCCGCCGGCTCGGGATGGAGATTCTGCCAAGGACCTAAACGTTCGAAAGGTCCGTAATGGCTTCGCGGCTTCCCGCCAGTTCCCGCAATCTGAATTTCTGAATCTTGCCCGTTCCCGTCTTTGGAAGTACCCCGTAAATGACCCTCACCGGGCACTTGTAGTGGGCCAGGTGCTCACGACAGAAGCGGATGATGTCAGCTTGGTCTGGGGCAGCGACGCCGGGCTTCAGCTCAATGAACGCGCAAGGTGACTCTCCCCACTTCGCGTCTGGTTGAGCGACTACAGCAGCGATCAGGACAGCCGGATGCCGATGGAGAACGTCTTCGACTTCCACCGAAGAAATGTTCTCACCACCAGAGATGATGACGTCCTTCGAGCGGTCCGTAATCTGGATATAGCCGTCCGGATGCATCACAGCGACGTCGCCTGTGTGGAACCAGCCCCCATTGAATGCGCTGGCAGTGGCCTCGGGATTCTTGAGGTAGCCCTTCATCACGATGTTGCCGCGGAGCAAGAGCTCACCTTGAGTTTTGCCATCCCGGGGCACAGGCTCGCAAGTGACTGGGTCAGCAACACGAAGGTCTTCCAAGCCGGAGGCCCGATTGCCCTGGCGAGCCATGAGGCGCGCTTTCTCATCCATCGGCTTATCGCTCCATGCCGGGTTGATGAAGCTGCTCACCGGGGTGCCGGATGCTTCCGTAATGCCGTAGACGTGTTCAACTTCGAACCCCATCTCGATCACTGACTTCAGCACTGCTGCAGGCGGCGGTGAGCCGGCCGTTCTAACTCGGACAGTACGCTGCAGTTGACAACGCTCAGCATCAGAAGAGTTGGCGAGCGATGCCAATACGATCGGTGCTGCGCAGAAGTGATCCACGTCATGCTGCTTGATGGCGCCAAAGATATTCGCCGCGGTCACCTTTCGCAGGCAGACGTGCGTGCCGGCAGCGGCGGTGATCGCCCACGCGAAGCACCAGCCATTTGCGTGGAACAGGGGAAGCGTCCACAGATACACCGGCCGACGGGGCATGCCCCAATCCGTGAGTTGGAGCATGCTCATCAGGTAGGCGCCCCGATGGCTTGGTACGACGCCCTTCGGGTCCGATGTGGTGCCGGATGTGTAGTTCAAGGCGATCGCGTCCCATTCCTCCTCCGGCCATACGCCCGGAAAGTCAGCGTCACCTTCAGCGAGGAAGGTTTCGTACTCCATCTCGCCGATCAGATCGCCGGTGGGTGCTTCGATGTCAGCGATGTCGATGACCAGTGGCTTGTTCTCAATCTGTTCGAGCGCTTTTGCAGCGAGCGAAGAGAACTCCCTGTCGACAAAGAGAACCTTGCATTCGCCGTGGCGCAGGATAAAGCGGACGCCTTCGGCATCCAGCCGGCAGTTGATCGCATTGAGCACTGCGCCCGACAACGGGATGCCGTGATGTGCCTCGACCATGGCGGGAGTGTTGGGCGCGAGAATCGAAACCGTATCTCCACGCTTGATGCCCCGCTTGACGAGCGCGCTCGCCAGGCGCAGGCAGCGTTCTCGTGTTTGCTTCCACGTTTGCCGCATCGAGCCGTGAATGATCGCGATGTGATCGGGATATTGGTCGGCGCACCGATCAAGGAAGTGGAGCGGTGTCAGCGGGAGGTGATTTGCAGGGGTACGGCCAAGCCCGCTCTGATAAATGTTTCCGGTCATAGCGATGTCTCCACGTCGGGTTATGAATGCACGGCCCTGAGGGGTTCCCCGTTCCTCAAGCCACATCCCAATCTAGCGTTGGTCCAACGGGGTGAATGTCACCCCTGAGACATTTCCATGCGTCGAGTTCCGACCTTCAAAGAGGGAAACGATTGTCGGCTGCAAGACATTGGGGATGAGAAACGCTCGCTAATCTGAATTCTAAGTGGACGCGAGGTCCGCATGACAGTTGAGCGAGGTAGTAGATGGAACGAGCTGGACCGCCACCGGATGAACTTTCATCGATCCGGTCGGCTGTGGAATGGGCAATTGCTACGCGACGTAGCGTTCGCGCCTATCTTCCGAAGCCTGTCCCACACGAGACCATCAAGGCAATTCTTGATGTGTCGCGCTATGCGGCGACGGGAGTGAACATTCAACCCTGGAAGGTACACGTGGTCATGGGCGACGCCCGAGACCGGGTCTGCGCCGCAATCGCCAAAGTCGACAACGATCCCGAGTTGGCGGATGCGCATGCCGATGAATGGGACTACTACCCAGAAGAGTGGGTGTCGCCCTATATCGACAGGCGTCGTGACATCGGATGGAAGCTCTATGGCCTTCTTGGCATCGAGAAGGGTGACAAGCAGAGGATGCACGCGCAGCACGGCAGGAACTACCAGTTCTTCGATGCACCTGTTGGGCTGTTCTTCACGATCGACCGCGTGATGCAGCGCGGCAGTCTCCTCGACTACGGGATGTTCCTGCAGAACATCATGGTTGTCGCGCGTACCTACGGTCTGAGCACCTGCCCTCAGGCCGCCTTCATGAAGTACCACAAGATCATCGAGCAAGAGCTTGGCTTGCCGCCAGAAGAAATGTTGCTGGTGGGCATGAGCCTGGGCTACGCCGACGAGAGTCGCATTGAGAACTCGCTCGTCTCTGAAAGGGCGCCTTCTTCCACCTTTACGGTTTATCACGCCACCTAGCTTTACCCGCAGATGGACCAATAGCACCACCAACGATATCCATTCTCAAATGGAGGAGACCATGAGTAACGAAGTTGATGTTCAAAGGATCACACAGAACGCGAGATTCTCGCGCTTCCATGGCTTGATCCTGTTCTGGTGTGTCCTGATTCTCGTGCTCGACGGATACGACTTGGCCGTTGTGGGCGCGGCATTACCGTCCATCATGAAACAGATGGGGGTGGATGCAGCAAAGGCCGGATTCATGGCGAGCTCGGCCCTGTTCGGCATGATGTTTGGGGCGATTTACCTCGGCACGCTGGCCGACAAGATCGGCCGGCCTGTGTCGATTTGCGTATGCATCGCGCTGTTCAGTTTCTTCACAGCCGCGGCCGGACTGACGCACGATCCGTTGAGCTTCAGCATTACCCGGTTCTTCGCAGGTCTCGGGATTGGCGGCGTGCTTCCCATCGTGACTGCTCAGATGGGTGAATATGCTCCGCGCAAGATCCGAGCCCGTCTCGTCACCCTGGTGTTCGCTGGGTACTCGATCGGCGGCATCCTTGTGGCGCTCACCGGCAAGCAACTGATTGAAGCCTATGGCTGGCAGTCCGTGTTCTTCATCGCCGGCACGCCCATCCTGATCATTCCCTTCGTCTTGCTGACCATGCCTGATTCGCTGGCGTTTCTGGTGCAGCGAAACCGTGCCGAGAAGCTCGTACAACTGATCAGGAAGATCGCGCCGGAGGTTCAAGTCAGTAGCCAAGACCGGTTCGTCATGCCCCAAGAGGCGATGGTGACCAAAGCCCCGGTGGCCAAGCTGTTTCAGGACGGACGTGGATTCAGCACAGTCATGATCTGGGTCGCCTTCTTCATGGGGCTGTTCATGGTGTACTCGTTGAGTTCGTGGCTCACAAAGTTGATGGCCATGTCGGGCTATAGCCTTGGGTCCGCACTTACCTTTGTGTTGGTTTTCAACATTGGTGCCGTGGTCGGTGCTGTGGGTGGTGGTTGGCTGGGCGACAAGTACAACATCAAATATGTACTGGTGGCCTTCTACGCGACCGGTGCAGTGTCGCTGGCGTTGATGGGTTACACGAAATCGACTGAGCTGCTCTTCCTTGTCGTGTTCGTCGTCGGTGCCTCCACCCTTGGAACACAGCTCCTGGCGTACGCATACGCCGGTGAGTTTTACCCCGCTTCGATTCGCTCGACCGGTGTGGGCTTTGCCTCCGGTATCGGCCGCCTCGGAGCGATCGCCGCACCCGTGCTGATCGGCATGCTGGTGGCGATGCGACTGCCTCTGGAGCAGAACTTCTTGGCGATCGGCCTTGCCGGCGTATTGGGCACCGTCGCGGTCATGATGATCGACCATCGCCGCAGCGCGGCCAACACACATGGCGCGGAAGCGCTTCCCTCACACGCCGACATCCCTTCGTCGGCAAGCAGTTGACCCATCACCCTCAGGAAATCATCCGATGCAGATCAGTAACAACGTATTCGTCGTAACCGGCGGCGGCTCTGGACTGGGAGCCGCAACTGCCCGATTGCTCTCTGAGCAAGGGGGCAAGGTGGTGATCGTCGACCTCGATCTGGAGGCCGCCGAAGCGATGGCTGAGGAACTCCGCTGCGCGTCTGTCTGTGCCGACGTGACGAGCGAAGAGGGAGCAAAAGACGTATTCTAAGCAGCAACCGCGCTGGGAACATTGCGCGGCCTGGTGAACTGCGCCGGTATCGCGCCCGCGGAGAAGGTAGTAGGCAAGCAGGGGCCGCACGCAATGAGTTCCTTCTTGCGCACCCTCAACATCAACCTGAGCGGCACGTTCAATATGGTTCGGCTGGCCGCCGAAATCATGCAACAGGAGCCACCCGACGACGATGGCGAGCGCGGTGTGATCATCAACACTGCGTCGGTTGCTGCGTTCGACGGCCAGATTGGGCAGGCCGCCTACGCCGCCTCGAAGGGCGGTGTGGTTGCGATGACCTTGCCGCTCGCGCGGGAGTTGGCCAGGTCCGGAATTCGGGTCGTGACGATTGCTCCAGGGATCATGGAAACCCCGATGCTGCTCAAGATGCCAGCCGATGTGCAAGAGGCGCTGGGTCGGTCCGTTCCGTTTCCTTCGCGCTTGGGTAAGGCGACGGAGTTCGCCGGTCTGGTCGAGCACGTGCTTGGCAATGGCTACTTGAATGGCGAGGTCATCCGGCTCGATGGCGCCATCCGGATGGCGGCAAAGTAAATCACCAGAACGGAGACCGAACATGAGTACAAACGATCCAGTCGTCATTCTGTCCGCCGCACGCACGCCGATCGGTGGCTTCCAAGGAGATCTCGCAAGCCTGACAGCCCCGGAACTGGGCGGGTTCGCTATTCGCGCAGCTGTTGAGCGCGCGCGTATCGATGCTGGCGCGATCCAGGAACTGCTGATGGGTTGCGTTCTCCCCGCCGGCGTTGGTCAGGCTCCTACGCGTCAAGCCTGCCTGAACGCGGGCCTTGCTGAATCGGTGACGTGTACGACGATCAGCAAGGTGTGCGGATCCGGCATGAAAGCCGTGATGCTGGCGCATGATTCGATCGCCGCTGGTACCAACGACGTGATGGTTGCTGGGGGCATGGAGTCGATGACGAACGCCCCCTATCTGCTGCCCAAAGCGCGCAAAGGGTATCGGCTCGGCCACGGGCAGTTGCTGGACCACATGTTCTTCGATGGACTGGAAGACCACTATCGAAACGACACACGCGGCCGGCTGATGGGTACGTTCGCCGAGGACTGTGCCGAGCGCTATGGCTTCTCGCGCGAAGCCCAGGACGAATGGGCCATTCTCTCGACCCAGCGTGCGAAGGCGGCGATCGAACGCGGTGATTTCGCATAGGAAACAACGCCGGTCATGGTCCAAGGTCGGACGGGCGAGGTCACGCTGCAGAGCGATGAGCAGCCGCCAAAGGTCAACCTTGAGAAGATTCCCTCGTTGAAGCCAGCCTTCAAAAAAGGGGGGACGGTGACGCCGGCGAACTCAAGCTCGATTTCGGACGGCGCTGCTGCGTTGGTGCTGGCGCGGGAATCGACTGCCAGGAAGCTGGGTGTGCAGCCACTCGCCCGAATCGTTGGCCACGCAACACATGCACAAGCACCGGCGGAGTTCACCACCGCTCCGGTAGGGGCCATCCAAAAGCTGCTTGGTCAGACCGGCTGGTCGACCGCAGATGTCGGTTTGTGGGAAATCAACGAGGCGTTCGCTGTAGTCACGATGGCGGCGATTCATGACCTGCGCTTGGACCCTGAGACCGTCAACGTTCATGGTGGAGCGTGCGCTCTTGGGCATCCCATCGGTGCGTCTGGCGCACGGATCCTTGTGACACTTCTTGGCGCCCTCAGGAAGGCGGAAAAGAAGCGTGGCGTGGCAAGCCTTTGCATCGGCGGCGGTGAGGCAACGGCGGTTGCGGTCGAGCTGTTGTAAGGAAAGGCCATCTGCCTCGCATTCGACGCGAGGCAGGTGGCGTCGTGAAGTTGTTGGTCGGAGCCAAATGTGAGTGAAGTGGTTTTGCGAAAGACAATCGACCGGGTCGGTTTCATTCAGATCAACCGCCCGGAAGCGCTGAATGCGCTCAATGACGATGTCATGGACGGAATTGGTGCTGCTGTTGATGCGTACGAGCGGGACGACAACATCGGATGCATCGTCCTGACCGGCAATGAGCGCGCGTTTGCAGCGGGTGCGGATGTTGCGCACATGAAGGATTTCGATTTCCAGAAGGTCTACAAAGGCAACTTCATCTCGAGAAATTGGGAGAAGGTTCGGGAGGCGAGAAAACCAGTTTTGGCCGCGGTGTCGGGTTACGCGTTGGGTGGCGGATGCGAACTGGCGATGATGTGCGATCTGATCTTTGCCTCGGATACGGCACGGTTAGGACAGCCCTAAATCAAGATTGGAACGATGCCTGGTGCTGGCGGAACGCAACGCCTGCCACGGCTTGTCGGCAAAGCCAAGGCAATGGACCTGTGTCTGACCTCGCGCATGGTTGATGCGGCCGAGGCTGAGCGTTGGGGCATTGTCTCGCGGGTCTATCCCTGCGATCGACTACTCGACGAAACGCTGGAAGCTGCCAAGCTGATTGCCAATTACTCGCTACCTGTAGTCATGATGATCAAGGAATCGATCAATCGGGCATACGAGGCATCTTTGGCTGAGGGCCTGCTCTTCGAGCGCCGCGCCTTTCATTCCACGTTTGGACTTGATGACCAGAAGGAAGGGATGTCCGCCTTCCTGTCGAAACGGCAACCAACGTTCAAGCACCGCTGACAGCGGGTAAATGCTTAAGGTGTCGAGACCACAGAGCGGGCGGCATTCCAGAACGAAAACGACTGCCAGCTTGAACAAGGTTTTCTGTACATCAAGGATGTGGCCCAACCTGAATATGGCAGGGCTACCAACATCTTCGACTGAATACGGCTCGAAATTTCCAATCGTCTTGCGCAAGACAATCCTGAGCAGGCCCGATCGGTATGGTCGTCATCGAGGTGCTTCGCCGCCATGCTCGTCAGTGACGACGTACCTCGCAGGACTATTTACTTGAACGAAAGCGACTCGTGGACAACTAGAAGTCCCGGCGTCTGCTAGGAGACAACGTCATGAAGTTCACCAAAGTCAGGCCGCAATGGCTTGCACCCACTGTGGCAACGCTATCGGCCTTGCTCGTCGTTGGTTGTGGAGGAGGCAGCGACTCTGTCGTAGCCGATGCCACGCCCCAGTTGACGCCAGCGCAGCAGTGCGCGGCGCTTCAAGGTTCAGCCGTACCAGCCTCCGCGATTGGTTTGCCAACGACTGGCGCCACGATCGCGTCGGCGACGCTCATTGCTGCGACGGCGTCGGGCAATACAAATGGCGAGTTCTGCAAGGTCTTGGGGGGGATTCATCCCGTGGACCCGGCCGCGCCGGACATCAAGTTCGAAGTTGATTTGCCGTCCACTTGGAACGGGAAATCTGTTCACTTCGGTGGTGGTGGGCTTGACGGGTCTGTCCCGGCCACAACAGGCTTCACAAAAACCGGCCTCACATCCTATGGCGAACCGAAGGGGGTTCTGACTCCGCTGGCGCGCGGATATGTGACGCTTGGCAGCGATAGCGGGCATGAAGGAAGCTTTGGGGATGGCCGGTTCGCTCAGAACGATGAGGCGTTGGCGAACTATGCCGGCGACCACATCAAGAAAACGCATGATGTCGCTCTGTTTTTAACCAAGCAGCGCTACGGGGCGACGTTCGCGCATAGCTACTACATTGGTGGCTCTGGCGGCGGTCGCCAGGCGCTTATCGCTGCGCAGAAGTACGCCTCAGACTACGATGGCATCATTTCGACGTATCCCGCGTCCGGGATCATGGGGCTGGCCTTCCAAATGGGGCGCATCTCTCAGGCGTCACTTGCCCCAGGCGGCTTCATCAACGCAAACAAGGCCGCTATGCTCAAGAAGGCTGTGATGTCGGCCTGTGACAGTTTGGACGGCGCGACAGACGGCCTGATCAGCAATCCGAGTCTTTGTACGTTCGATCCGGCGACTGTGCGATGCCCGGGGGGCGCCGACACGGGCGACACTTGCCTGTCTGACGCTCAGATCAGCACTGTCAATACCATGGCCACGCCGCTGAAGACGAACTTTGATTTCGCAAACGGTATTCACAGCATTCCGGGTTACAACATCCTCGCAGGCACCGATTTCTGGAGTGGCTTCTTGTTACCGCTGGGGGACTCTCCAGCAGACGCCGTACTGGACCCTGGGACAAATGCAACTGCACAATGGTCGTTCTTCTATGCCTTCCCGAATAGCCTCGTGCGATACGCTATTGCAAGGGATCCCTCGCTCGATTTGATGTCCTTCAACTTCACGGATCCAGGGTTGCTCACCGCTAGGACACAGACGGTGAGTCAAATGATGGACTCCACGACTGTCAACCTGGACAACTTCAAGAACCGAGGTGGGAAGGTGATCCTTCAGCACGGGCAATCCGACCAGTTCATTCCGGCTCAAATGTCGATTGACTACTACAACCGATTGCTGGCGAACTATGGGCAGAATGCGTTGTCGTCATTCCTCAAGTTCTATCTGGTTCCCGGTGCCGCACATGGCACGGGCGGGCAGTTTGAGGCGGCATATGATGGGCTGACTGCTTTGGACAACTGGGTCACGAAAGGCACGGCTCCGCAAAATCTCGTCGTTACCGACTTGAACCCGCCCACTGCGGGACGCACTCGGCCTCTGTGCGAGTACCCCAAGTGGCCAAAGTACGTCAGCGGGGACGCGAACGCCGCATCAAGCTATACGTGCTCCAATTGATCCACTGCCTGTGACAATATTGTCACAGGCGGATCAAGTCACTTCACAACTTCAGTCCTCTTGTGCTGCCGGCCGAAAACACGAGGCCGGCAGCACATCCGCTAAGCGCAAGAGGCTTGTAGAGGTAGTCGGCGCGACAGAAATCCTTGGGGAAAGGCGAGGTCGGGGGTTGAGATCGTCCTCCGCTAGCCGGTAGAGACGGTCGATTCCTGAAGGAAGCGACTACACAGTCGGAATCCTATAGGCGGGCGCCTGTAAGCCTGAAACCCCTCGCAGACAAAAGGTGATGATGGCCGAGCCGTGGGCGGCTGCCTGGACAGCATCGGCTGTAGCGTTGTTGGTGAGCGGTGCCACCAGGCCTTCGAAAAGGCAGCCGACTATGCAGTCTGCCGATGCGGCCGCATCCTGTGCAGGGAACTCGCCATTCGCCATACCCTGCTCAATGATCGTCTTGAATACCCTGGCCAGTGCTCGGTGATAAGTGAGCCGGGCAGCCTCGACATCTGGCTCAACAGGTTCAGCGACTAGGGCGTAGGCTAAGCGTCGGCCTCGCAAGGCGCGACTCGCGAACGTCCATGCAGCCGCACCAAGACGTTCTAGTGCGGTCCCATCACGCATGGCGATACCAGCTACGACGTCGACTTCCCGTTGCGCCGTCGTTTTCACGAGTTCGACCAACAACTCGGTCTTGGACGGAAAGTAGCGGTACAACGTGCCGATCGCGATGCCTGCAGCCTCGGCAATCAACGACATCTGGGCTTCTCGGAACCCAGATTCCGCCACCAAATCTCGTGCGGCTTGGAGGATCAACGGATGTTTGTCGGCACCCCGCCGGCGAATCCGAATGCGCGGAGGGCTATGTGGAATTTCCATTTCAGTTATGCCTGCTTTTCGACGAGCAATTGTGCAGTACACCGCTCACCTTTATGGTGGCCATTATAGCGCTCTCCGTACAAACACCTAGCCGTGCTTCGCTTGACAGTATCCCTTTCGGGCCATAGTCTAAAGCGAATCCAGATTTCACTTAACGGAACGTCGAATCCCACTCGATCCCGACAGCTTCCCAGGTCGGAGGTCTGCCAAGGATCTGGAAGACTGGACTTCTGCACAGCGCTTGCCACATGCCAGCGGTATCAAGTCGGCGACGGGTGCTCAGCGCAAACAGGTGATCATGCAACTGCGCAATACTGGCTCCAAATGATGAACCACGTGAATGGCATGCAAGCCAAGCGAGCGGAACCGATGCGAGTTTCGCCCGTCGTCCTCTCGAAATCCAGCAGCTTGGTCGACTCCACCTTGCAGAATCGCAATGATGGTTTTTGCAAGCCTGGCCATCTAAGTCTGGAGGCGTTTCTTTTGCAGGCGCCCTGGTGCTCGAATCTGACCTCTGAGCAGAAGACTCGAGTTATGCGTGATAGCTTTGACCGATCCTACGATGCTGGTGCTGTTGCGTGCCATCGAGGGGATCCTGCCGACCACTGGCTTGCGGTGATGGAAGGGATCGTGAAGGTCGATACCGCCTCGAGAGAGGGGCGGGTTATCACATTTGCGGGCGTTCCTGCCGGCTCGTGGTTCGGTGAGGGTGTTGTGCTGAAAGACGAGCCACGGCCCTATTCTGTTGTTGCGATCCGGGATAGTCGCCTAGCATTCGTACCCAAGTCGACATTCCTTTGGCTCCTTGAGCAGAGCCACTCGTTCAGCAGATACGTGATCGACCAACTCAACGCTCGATGTGGCTACTACGTTGGACTGGTGCACAACCTTCGGCTGCATGAAGCATCTGCGCGGGTGGCATTCTGTTTGGCAGAGCTTTTCAATCAGCAGCTCTATCCAGCCACGGACAAGACGTTGGGCTTCTCCCAGGAGGAAATTGGGAGGCTTTGCGGGCTTTCAAGGCAGAACACGAATCGGGCCATCCGCGAACTGGAAGAGGCAGGGTTAGTGGTTGCTGAGTATGGGTCGATTCAGATACTGGATTTGGCGGCATTGCGTAGATTCGCACACTCCGGGGATTGAAGAGGCGCAACTGTTATCGGGTCCGCACGCTGATGCGCGAGGCGGATTTGCGCGCGCGATGGAAGACGTCCAACGCAAAGTCCTTGTGCCCGCAGCGCATGCTCATGCCACCGACAACGATCGGTCGACGCCCGCCCACAAAGGGCACATTCGGATCGACGGGTCGCTGCAGCCCCTCCTGGAGGAGTTCCTTCGAGTGGAAGGCGTATTCCGGGTACCGCTCTGGCAGCAGCCAGAATCCCGGCTCGGGCACCCAAAGCGCCTCCATGGCCGGGCTTGGCCGGATGAAGGACGCGCCCCAGGCATGAGGGGTTGCGGCTCCAGTCGGGTGGGCGGCAGCGGCAGGGCAAGACCACGGTCTGCGGGCTCGGTCTCAATGCGGAGAAGCCATAGTGCACGGTAGTCCAGCCAATTTCGGTTTCCTACTCTAGAAAGAGTTAGCAGCCCCGTGCCGACTTTCTATAGCTCTTGCGACGTCGAACCACTCCCGGATCGCGTCGGCCACAACGCTTGGATCGCAAGTGGCGGCATCCGGAACGCATGCCAGAATGAGACCTTCGACGTCAAATATCCCTTCCGCCCGTGCCCGCCAGGCATCGCGGTCGCGGGCTCGGATAGCGAGGTGCAGGTCTCGGATCGGGATGAAACGCATGGCTCAGGCTGGAAATGGTGGTGTCTCGTATTGGGACGTCCGCTCCCCGATTTCTTGACCCATCTACTGCTTACGTCAACCAAAAGGCGACGGTGAACCGGACCGTCAGGTTCTGGCTCAGCGTCACGGGATTTCACGCCGTTCCGGCTAATTCCGGATTTCCAGTCCAGCAAAAGCGCACGTAGTCCGGCTAATTCCGGTTTCCTACTGTTAGGAACCGGGATTCGCCGGACTACAATTCCATAAAAATCAATGACTTAACTGCTAATTCCGTAACTTCTCAATAAGCCGGGGCAAGGCCAAGTGGTGAGGCGTGGCCGGTGATTGGAATGTCGGGGTGGAAATATCG
>NZ_JBIUHC010000176.1:0-20401 GCF_044627735.1 Cupriavidus sp. CuC1
CGCAGGCGCGCCAGCCGGTCCGCGACGCGCGCGCGGCCAGCCGGGCTGCGCTGGGTGGCGCGGGGGACGGGCTTGGATGCGGTGTCTCTCATCGGGTTCACTTGGCGGTCCGCGCTCACAGGCTGGGCTTGATCGACCAGCGCGTGCCGGCCGGTGCGTTGGCGCGCGAGGCGTCGGGCGGGCTGTTGTCGGCTTCCATGGCCAGCCCGGACTGGCGCGCCGCGTTGCGTAGCGCGTTGGTGTCGGTGCCAGGTTTGAGCGTGGCGAACAAGGTGTGCCCGTGGTACTCGAGCGCCAGCAGCGCGTCCGGCGCGAGCTGGCGCGCGGCCTGGCCGAAGCGGTCGGCCAGCGGCAGGAAATCGTCAGGCGTGCTGCGGCCGCTCGCCAGGCGCAGCTGCTCGACCTGGCGGCGCATCTGCAGCGGCGGATCGATCACCACCGGGATTTGCGGAAAGGCGCTGCGCAACGTCTGTTCCTGAGCGGCCGCGAGGCGCTGCGCTTCCTGGCGCAGCAGCAGCCAATGGACGTTCATGCCGATCAGCTGGACCACCGCCAGGCCGGCGGCCAGCGCCAGCGGCAGGCGCCAGGCCTTGAGGTTCCAACGGTCGGCACGGCCCTGGGCGAATTCGAACTGGGCCAGGTCGAGCGCGGGCTCGCGCAGGCTGGCCTGCGCCCCTTCGATCCATGCCCGCCAGTCGAGCGGGTGCGCGCCGGACGGCGCCACCTGCGCGAGGGCATCCGGTGAGGCGTACCAGTCACCGGCGGGGGCGAGCCCTCGCCAGGCGGCGAGCGCCTCGGAGCCGAGCAGCAGGCCGTAGCCGGCGTACTCACTGCTGCGCACGGTCAGTTGCCAGTAGCGCGAAAGCTCGGCTGGCGCAGGTACGCCCTCCGTTTCAAACAGGGGCGATGCGCTGGTCAGCGAGGCGGCTTCGAGCGCCAGCGCGGCCATGGGCGTGGCGGTAGCGGGGGGGCTGCCGGCGCGATCGGCGCTGGCATCGGCGCCGGCCTCGGCGGGCTGCGCCACGGGCGGCAGGGGCAGGCACAACTGCGCTGGCAAGACGTGGCGCCGGCGGTGGCGATGCTCGGCAAAGGCGTCCAGCACGGCACGCAGCCAGGCGCGGTCCGTCACCATCAGCAAGCGCCGGCGCGAGCCGCTGGCCGCCTTGCCCGGCAGTGCGTCGAGGGCCGGGCCCACGGCGATATGGCAAGGCTGGGCATCGGTGGCGAGCACCTCCTCGACCAGGTTCGGCAGCGCCAGCTTGAGCCGCGCCGGCGCAAGTGGCGGCACCGTGGCTCCCGTCAGCAGCACATCGCTGGCCGCCATGATCAGGACCAGGCGCTCGGCGGGAGGCAGTTCGGAGATGGAGGCGTGGCCTTCGCGCAACAGCTGCCCGGCCGCCTGGGGGCCTTGCCGGCGACTACGGTCAGCGACGGCCGTGCGGACCAGGGCAAACGGCAGGGCGCCGAAGTGCCAGGGTTGCGGCTGGTCGTGCGGCCGATGCGGCAGGCGGACGTACAGGGTGGTGCTCAAGATTTCCTTGCTACAGCGCCAACAACGGCGTCAATGAACGATAGCGGGGGCATGTGACCCATGCAGCGGACTGCGCCGCTGCATGGTTGACGCCGGCTGCGGTACTGCTGGCGGCACAGGACGGGCGGGCGCCAGGGTCCATGGACTACCGCTTCCGCCGGGCCGGAGCATACCTTGCCTGTGTGACGAATTGGCGTCAATACGTATCTGTCTGATGCTGCTGGTCAAACGCCCGGGAAGCGCGCGCTGGCCGTTTGCGGCCACCTCACGCTAACCCATTTCGCCCCGCGCGATCCGACAGCATGATCCCAAAATCCGCCAGCCATGACGGCCAGACGGGCGAGGGGTTGCACGATCAGCGCTGTTCCGGCATCCGGTCGATATCGCGCACCCAGACCACCCGGGTGGTATTGGCGTTGCCCAGCACTTCGCCGCGGTAGACCAGCGAGACCTGCATGCGGCTGGCGCGCTCGTGGCGGATCAGCCCGTAGATCAGGAAATAGTGGGTGCGTACGTCGAGCGTGCTGGTGGCGGTGTTGGGGTCGGCCTGCGGCGCCAGCGTGCGCAATTGCGTCTGCAGGTCGCCAATGTTGTTGAAGTAGGCGCGGTCGCGCTGGCGCACCACTTCGCGGGCGCGGTCCAGCGGCAGCTTGTCGATCACGGCGGCCAGCACTTCGGCCTCGGCGGTATTGGCGTTGACCAGCGTGCGCTCGGGCAGCACGTCGACAAAGGGTGCCAGCGTGGCCACGATCTCCGGCGTGTAGCCCGGAATGGCGAGCAGGTCGTTGACGTCGTCGGGCGCGCGCAGCCCGCGCTGGCTGTCGCTGCTGGCGCCATTGCTGGCACCGGCGGCGCTTACCAGGTAGCGCGCGGTCGGCTCGGCCAGCGAGGCGTTCAGGCCCAGCGTCTGCAGCAGGCGGCGATAGATCGCCAGGCTGGGGGCGTCGATGGTGGCGACCCGGCCTAGCGTTTCGCTGGCCGTCCACAGTACGAGGTTGGAGAGGTTGAAGCGGGCCTGGGCGTCGAGGATGCGGCCCGAGAGGAAGGAAGTCTCGCCTTCCTGGTCGGTGCGCAGGCCGGCGCCGAGGAAGTCCGACAGGCGGGTTTCCGCGATCGGCACCGCCCAGGGCTCACCCAGCTGGTCCACGCTGGTGCGGCGCTGGTCGTCGCGCAGGATCAGGCGGGCCCAGTCGACGGCCGCGCGCTCGATCCAGCTGGCCTGGGCCAGCAGGCGCTGGTTCTCGATGGAGCGGATCTGCACCTGCTGGCGCCACAGCATGCCGGATACCACCACGACCGCCAGCGTGACCACCAGCAGGGCCGTGACCACGGCGGCGCCGCGCTGGCGGCGGCCCGCCAGCACAAGGGGAGCGGGGCGTTTGCTCATAGGCCGGTCATGCAGATCTTCTGGAAGCGCCGCGGCGTGTCGCCATCGCCCATGCGCGCCGTGAGGTTGAGCTCGATCGCGCGCACCGCCGTGGTGGCCACGCCCAGGCTGGCGCTCACGCCGGAGGCGGCCACCGCGCTGGCGCTGGCATTGCCGCTGAGCAGCGCGGCGGCGATGCGGCCGTTCTCGGCCTGCCAGCCACCGGGCTCCACCCAGACGCGCGCCGACAGGCTGTCGGCGTCGCCCACCAGCGGCCGAGCCAGGTTGCCGCCGCCGCCCGCCTGGCGCAGCGTGATCATCGCGGCTTGCACCGCGCTGCGGTTGTCTGCCGGCGGGCTGGCCGCACGCACCACGGTGTTGCCGTTGAGGCGATAGACGACGACCTGCCACTGGCTGGGGCGGCCCTCGTCGCGGCGGTCGCGCACCATCAGCAACTGGCCATTGCCGAGCTCGACCGGGCTGCCCTGCAGCAGGGTCGGGCTGGTCAGGTGCTCGCAGTCGGACTGGAACTGGCCGTATAGCAGCTTGAGCGTATTGAGGCGGTTGTCGTGGTCGGTCAGGCGCTCGCGGCCGCGCGTCATCGCGTCCAGGCCGCGCCAGGCGATCACGGCGATCACCGCCAGCAAGGTGATGGCCACCAGCATTTCCAGCAGCGTGAAGCCGCGCATGGCCACGGCCGGGCGTGGCCGCCCAAGGCACTTAAAGCAGGTTGCGCGTTTCATTGGGAACGATGGTGACTAGCCAGGCCAGGCGCACGGATTTGTCGGCGCCGGACGGGTAGACCGCGATCTCGACGCGGCGGAAAGAGGGGTTGGGCGTACCCGAGATGGTTTCCTCGCAGTACAGCTCCACGCCGCCCTGCGGGCAGGCGTAGCCGCGCGTGCCGGGCTCGGGCCAGGTCTTGGACAGGCGCAAGGTGGCGAGGTGGTTCTCGGCGCTCCACTCGGCCAGCATGCGGGTCTGCAAGGCGGAGCCAGCCTCGATCATCGATCCCATCGCGCGCATGGCGGCGGTCAGCGCCACGGCCAGGATGGTCAGGGCGACCAGCACTTCGATCAGGGTGAAACCGCGCGCCGGCGAGCGCCGGGGGTTGCGGGCAGACGGGGAAAATCTGGGGAGGCGCTTCATGGCGTGCTGGCGAAGTAGCGGCCGGCGCCGTCGCTGGCCACGTCGACGCGGATGCCGCCGCGCACCAGCACCACATGCTGGGGGCCTTCGATCAGCTCGCGCCCGAACTCCAGGCGCGCGCCGCCGTTGCCGCGCCCGCCTTCGGCGACGGCCACGCCGTCGAGCTGCAGGCGCCATTTGGTCGGCGCGAACACATCCCCGGCGAGCGGGGCCCAGCCGGCCGGCGTGGCTTGCAGGAAACGCCAGCCGACCGTATCGGCCTCCCAGGCGATCGGCCGGGCGCGCAGCTGGGCTTCTTCCTGCGCGAGCTCGAACAGCCGCGCAATGCGCTGGCCGTCGTCGAGCACGCGGCCGCGCTCATTGGGCGCGGCATTGACGGCTACCAGCGAGATCACGATGCCGGCGATCACCATTACCACCAGCAGTTCGAGCAAGGTGAATCCACGGCCGCGATGGCCGCGGATTCGCCGTTCCTGTGGCCAGGTGCTCATGGCTGCGCGACCGGCCCGGATCATGGCGGTGGTTCCTTATTCCCAGTTGCCGATATCGGCGTCGTTGCCGCTGCCACCAGCCTGGCCGTCAGCTCCGAAGCTGAACACGTCGATCTCGCCGCGCACGCCCGGGTTCAGGTACTGGTACGGATGGCCCCAGGGATCCTTGGGCAGCTTTTCCAGGTAGCCGCCGCCCTTCCAGTTGTTGGGCACCGGCTCGGTGGTGGGCTTGGCCACCAGCGCGGCCAGGCCTTGCTCGGTGGTGGGGTAGCGGCTGTTGTCCAGGCGGTACAGCTTGAGCGCCTGCATGATCGAGGAGATGTCCTGGCGCGCGGCGACGATACGCGCTTCGTCGGGGCGGCTCATGATCTTGGGGACCACCAGCGCGGCCAGCACGCCGAGGATCACGATCACGACCATGATTTCGATCAGGGTAAAGCCGCGCGCGCGGCGGCGGCCCAAGCGGGAGGTGGAGTCGGGGAGGGTGGCAACGTTCCTGCGCATCATGGTTAGCCTTATGGAATATCTGGCGGAGCGCCTGCTTTCATCCGCGTTGCATCCGCGTGGCGGCGTTCCAGTTGGTCAAACAGTATAACCGCCACTTCATGACGGCTTTGTGAGCGAGTGCTTGCATGTTCACCCACGGCGAAACGCCGGGGAAGGCGCGGAACGCACCGTTGCGCCTCGGCGTGCCGACGCGTCGCGGGCCCGGCGGAGGCAGACAGCTGTCATGCGGCTCTGGTAGGCTTGGTGCTTTGACGCCCACCAGCCCACTTCCGTGCAACTCTCCTTGCGGCCCGCTTTTCGCTTCAACCCCTCCAGCCTCTGGCTGCCGCGACTGGCCGGGCTCGTGCTGTTCGTCGCGCTGTGCGCCCTGGCTACCCGCTGGGTGCTGACCTTCAGCGCGATGCGGACCATTGCCGTGCCACACGCGGCCCGCGTGGCGCAGACCGAGGCGGTGGAGACCGGCGCGGCCGGCACGCTGTTCGGCGGCAACGCGCAGTCCGGCGTGCGCGACGTGCAGTTGATCGGGGTGGTAGCGGATATCGGCAGCGGTGCCGGTGCGGCCATTGTCTCGCTGGATGGCGGCCCGCCCAAGGCCGTGCGCGCGGGCACCGCGCTGTCGTCGCAGATCCGGCTGACGGAAGTCCGCGACCGCGGGATCGTGATCGAGCGCAACGGCGTGCGCCAGGAAATTGCGCTACCTGTCCCGGCGATCGTCACGCGCGGCCCTGCGGCGGCCGCGCAGCCGGCTTTGCCGGCAGGCGCGGCGGCGCCGCTATCCACGCCGATGCCGGTGCCCGCCACGCCCATCCCCGCACCGCCGCAGCAGTCCTTGCCGCAACAGCAGTCCCAGCCATTGCCGGGGCAGCCTGGCGGCAACGAGCCTATCTCTGCCAAAGACTGACTTGTAACTGCGCTGCGCCATCTTATTTACCGTTACTTTCAGCGGCTTACGCCGGCGGCGCCTAACTGTGAGCCGCGTAACAACGTATTAGGTGGACCAACTTTCCAGCCTGGCGTGCGTTCTAATTCTTACCAGTCCACCGAGACGAAAAAGGAGCAAAGACATGCAAGGCAATCTCAAGGCACGTTCGATCCGGAATTTCATGGCCGCTTCGGCGGTGTTCCTGGCGATGGGCGGCGCAGCCTTCGCCCAGACCGCCGCGCCCGCAGCCCCTGCCGCGCCGGCCCCCGGGCCTCAGGCGGGCATGCGCCACCATATGGAGCATGGCGGCGGCATGTGGTTCAAATCGATCGATACCGACGGCGATGGCACGATCTCCAAAGCGGAGGCCGACGCGCTGTTCAACAAGATCGACACCAATCATGACGGCAAGCTCGACAAGAACGAACTCGCTGCCTATCGCAAGACAATGATGGAGCAGCGCCGCGCCGAGATGCAGGCCGAACTCGAAGCCCGCTTCAAGGCGGCCGACAAGAACGGCGACGGCGCGCTCACCAAGGCAGAGGTGCAAGCCGGGATGCCTCACCTGGCCAAGCACTTCGACCAGCTCGACACCAACCACGACGGCAAGCTGACGCTGGACGAGATCCGCGCCGGCATGCAGAAGATGCACGAGCAGCGGATGCAGCGGATGCCCCGCAATAACCAGCCTAACCCGGCTGCACCGTCGAGCGGCGGTGGCTGATCGCGGTGACTGATTGAGGCAGGATCCACGGCGCGCCGCGCCGTGGGCAGATTGAAAAAAGCGCGACCGTTGCCGGCCGCGCTTTTTTTTTGCTCCGTGGCTGGCCGCACTGGCCGGTGTTGGCACCATCCTTGCCTTCCGAACGCTCGACCCGCCGGATCCGCGGATAGACCACGCCCCTGAGGGCCTGAATGTCCGGGGCGAGCGGGTCGCTCCTGCCATGGAAGTCTCGGACGCCCTGTTACGCCCTGTTCCTGTGCACTGCCGTACGCCGTGGCGACATCTTGCACCCGTAAGGCGATTGCGCTGGGCGAAAAGTCGTTGCAGGATACGGGTCGCCACAAAAAATTGCGTACTTGTGCACGGTTTGCTAAATTTGCGCAAAAAAATTGCCGACAAACATATTGCGGAGCAACAATATCGTGAGCAAGGTGGAGCTGGACAAGATCGACAGGAAGATCCTGGAGGTGCTGCAGACCAACGGGAGGTTGACCAACCTGGAAGTGGCCGAGCGCGTGAACCTGTCGCCCAGCCCGTGCCTGCGGCGCATCCGCCGGCTGGAGGAGGTTGGCGTGATTCGCCAGTACGCGGCGCTGCTGGAGCCCGGCCGGATCGGGCTGGGGCTGCTCGCCTATATCAACGTACGGCTCGAGAAGCACGGCGGCGCGCCCAAAGGCAAGGCGCCGCTGGACTTGTTCCGTGCTGCCATCGAGATCTGGCCGGAAGTGGCCGCCTGCCACGCCATGACCGGTGAGATGGACCTGCTGCTCAAGGTCTACGTGGAAGACATGGAGCATTTCGCGCGCTTCATGAAAGACCACTTGCTGGCCCATCCCGCGGTCATCGACGTGCGCTCGAGCTTCGCGCTCGAATGCATCAAGGACACCACGGCCTTGCCGGTGCCAGGGGGCTGAGGGTTGCGCGGCAACCGCACCAAAGAAAATGGCGCGCCGGGCGGGCGCGCCATGGGTACGATGCCGGCAGGCTTCGCTTAGACGATGCGCTTTTGCGGCACCATCGAGCGCCAGAAGCGCAGGCCGAAACGGCGCGCATCGCGAAGATTGCGGCGCACCATGTAGTCGAGATCGGCAACCTGCTCGTCGAGCGCCTCGGTCAGGCGGCTGACGGTATCGGCAGGCGGCAGCTCAAGGTAGGCATCGGCCTCGCCGTACGCATACTGCACCTTCATGCCGGCCTTCTTGGCAATGTGCATCATGGCGGCGTTGCGCGACAGGCAGTGCATGTACAGGGTGCGCACATTGCTGTTGCGGCCGTGCATGGCCGCACGCTCGAACAGCGAGCTGCCAATGCCGCGGCCACGCGCGCTCTGCGACACGGAGACACCGAACTCGGCAACGCGGCCCTGCGTGTTGTCGCGCAGGTTGGCAAAGTGGCCCACGCCGATCAGTTCCAGGTGCTCGTCATACACGCCGAACACGGTGTCGTGGTCGAAATCGATGCTATCGACGTAGGCTTCGATCACATGGTCGCCAACCGACTGGCCAAAACGGAGCAGGCGATCCTCCTCGCCCAGGGCGAGGAAATGCTTCAGCAGGCGCGAGCGATGATGCGCAGCCAGCTCGCGCACCAGGGTGGTGGGGCGCTGCGAGGCTTGCGCGGCTGCGGCTGCACGGCGGAGATCTTCGTCGGATACGGCCCCGACGGCCTTGCTCAGTTCGAGCGGATTCACTTTGTTTTCCTTGCGACGTAATCAGGTATAAAAATAGCACTCAGCGGGTGTTCGTCCATGCACTTTCGACAATTTGATCGGGATACAAGGGCAAACACTATCTTGCTGCAACGCGAAAAGTATTGTAGTGGATTTGTCAGTCTCACGTAAGGTGAGGGCCCCGCCAACCTTGTTCGATTTTGTAAATTCCAAATAAGTCTATTTAAATCAATGGGTTGTGTTGTTTGGTACGGGCGTTTTCCGTTCGTCGGTGTGGGTTTGCTGCAACGCCGCATATCCGCTTTCCCCGGGGCAGGTCACTGGATTGGCCCTGCCTTGGCATGAGGCAGCCCAGGTAATCCACGCCATCCAGTGATTTAAACACCCCTTTCCGGCCTCGTGGCCACTGTTGCGCAAGCCGTTTTTTCAGGATTTTTCGTGGACCCCAAGGCCGAGCCCCCGATTCTCGTTATCTATGCCCATCCCAGGCCGCACCTGTCGCGTGTCAATCGTCCGCTGGCGGCGGCACTGGAAAGCCTGCCCGGCGTGACCGTGCACGATCTCTACTCCAGCTATACCGACTACGACATCGACGTGGTCGCTGAGCAGCGCGCGCTCGCGCGGGCCGGCACGCTGGTGCTGCAGTTCCCGGTGCAGTGGTACAGCATGCCGGCGCTGCTCAAGCTGTGGGTGGACGATGTGCTGGAGAGCGGCTGGGCTTACGGCCCCGGCGGCACCGCGCTGCGTGGCAAGTCCATGCTGGTGGTGGCCAGCACCGGTGGGCACGCCGACTCCTACGGCCCCGACGGCACGCATGGCCACAGCATCGAGGAATACATGCTGCCGCTGGAGCAGACCGCCGTGCTGTGCGGCATGAGCTGGTTGTCGCCGCTGGTGCTGCATGATGCCAACCAGGCTGACGCCCAAGCGCTGGCCGACCATATCGGCCGGGTCACCGGCGTGCTGGGCGGCATTGCCGACGTTGCCCGTGGCGTTGTCTCCAACGCCGCCGCAAGCTGAGGAGCACGCCATGGAACAACACGATTTCCTGGTGGCCCTGGTGGTCTTCCTGGTTGCCGCGGTGGTGGCGGTGCCGGTGGCGCGCCGCTTTGGCCTGGGCGCGGTGCTCGGCTACCTGCTGGCCGGCGTGGCGATCGGCCCGTGGGCCCTGCGGCTGGTGACCAACGTCGAATCCATCCTGCATTTCTCCGAGTTCGGCGTGGTGCTGATGATGTTCGTGATCGGCCTGGAGCTGGAGCCCAGGAAGCTGTGGGAACTGCGCCGTGTCATCTTTGGCTATGGCGGCGCCCAGATGGCGGCCTGCGCGATCCTGCTCGGCGGCGTCGCTGCGCTGGTCGGGGCATCGTGGCAGGTAGCGCTGGTGGCGGGCCTGGGCCTGGCGCTGTCGTCCACCGCGATCGCGCTGGCCACGCTGACCGAGCGCAATCTCTTCGGCACGCCGGCGGGCGCCGCCAGCTTCGGCATCCTGCTGTTCCAGGACATCGCCGCGATCCCGATGATCGCGCTGTTGCCGCTGCTGGCTGCCGGCGGCGCCGACGCCGACGCCACCGGCGCGGCGGGCTGGCTCGGGGCGGCAAAGGCGGTCGGGGTGATCGGCGCCGTGGTGGTAGGCGGGCGCTATCTGGTCCGCCCCGCGCTGCGCTTTATCGCGCGCACTGACATGCGCGAGATGTTCACCGCCTTCGCGCTGCTGCTCGTGGTGGGCATCGCGCTGATGATGGACGCGGTGGGATTGTCGATGGCGCTGGGTACCTTCCTGGCCGGCGTGCTGCTGGCGGACTCGGAGTACCGTCACGCGCTGGAGGCCGACCTTGAGCCCTTCAAGGGCCTGCTGCTGGGCTTGTTCTTCATGGCGGTAGGCATGTCGATCGACTTCGGCGTGCTGATGCAGGCGCCGGTGCAGGTGGCGGCCCTGGTGGTTGGCTTCGTGCTGTTCAAGACCGTGGTGCTGGCCCTGCTGGCGCCGCGCTTTGGCATCGCGCGCGGCCAATGGCTGCTGTTTGCGCTGCTGATTTCACAGGGCGGCGAGTTTGCCTTCGTGGTGTTTGGCGTGGCGGGCGGCGCCGGCTTGCTGCCGGCGCGCACCGAGGCGCTGCTGGTGCTGGTGGTGGCGCTGTCGATGGTGGCCACGCCGCTGCTCCTGCTGGTCTTCGACCGGCTGGTGGCGCCCCGGCTGGCCCGCCTGGCGCGGCGCCCGGACGACGTGATCGCGCCGCAGGACAACCCCGTGCTGATCGCCGGCTTTGGCCGCTTTGGCCAGATCATCGGCCGCCTGCTCTATGCGCAAGGGATCGGCGTGACCGTGCTGGACCACGATCCCGACCAGATCGAGTTCCTGCGCCAGTACGATTTCAAGGTGTTCTACGGGGACGCAACCCGCATGGACCTGCTCGAATCCGCCGGCGCGGAGCGGGCCCGCATCCTGGTGGTGGCGATCGATGGCATGGAGGACAGCCTCGCGCTGATCGACAGCGTGCGAGCGCGCTTCCCGCACTTGCAGATCTACGCGCGGGCACGCCACGTGTCGCACGTCTACCAGCTCAAGGACCGCGGCGTGCACCTGTTCGAGCGCGAAGTGTTCGAGGGCTCGCTATTGCTGGGCCGTCGCGTGCTCGAAGGGCTGGGCTACGATCCCGTGCAGGCGCGTTCGGTCGCGCTGCGCTTTCGCCGGCACAACATCGCGGCGATCGAGCGCTTCTACCCGCATTACACGGACCAGAAGAAGCTGGTCTCGCTGGCGCGCCAGGCGCGCGACGAACTGGAGGAAATGTTCCGCCAGGACCGCGATCAGCGCCGCCAGCGGGAAGAGGAGGACTGGTCCTGAGGTACCGCGCCGGCGCTGCAAGAGCGCCGGCATGGGCAATGAATATGCTTTATTCGGCGCCGCGCAGCCGCACCGCGGGTTCTGCGCGGGCACCCGGCAACCCGCCTGCCAACAGGTCGATCACCATCTCGGCAAACTCCGCATACGACAGCTTGCCGCCCGGCTTGAGCCAGGTGAAGGTCCAGTTGATCATGCCGAACACCGTCATCGTCAGCGCGGCCTGGTTGTCGCGGGTGACGCGCTCGGGATAGGCCCGGCGCAACTGGCGGGAGAAGGCGGCCACCACGTCGCGCTCGCGCTTGAGGATCTGGTCGCGCTGTTCCTCGGCGAGGAACTTGACGTCGTTGATCAGGGCTACGTGCCGGGTCTGCGAGGTCTCGTACTCGGCCAGGAAGGCCCGGATCAGGTTGGAGAAGCTGTCCAGCTCGCTGCGTCCCTGGCGTTCCGCCTCCGCCTCGACCTCGGTCACGATTAGCATCAGCCGGCGCGTGTAGCGGTCGAGCAGGTCGAACAGGATCGCTTCCTTGCTCTCGTAATAGTGGTACAGCCGGGCCTTGGAGGTGCCGCAGGCAGCGGCCAGGTCGGCCATCGAGGTGCTGGGGTAGCTGCTGGCGGCAAAGGCGGCGGCAGCCAGGTCCAGGATCTGCTCGCGCTGCGCCTCGAAATCGGGTGCCTTGGTACGGGCCATGGAGACCTTCGCCTTTTTCTTTTTACTCGCCGCCGGCGGACAGGTTGCGGCGCAGCTCGCAGGTCTGCAGGGATTCGGCATTGCCGCGCAGCACCAGCTGGCCGGCGCCAATCAGCTCGCGGCAGCGCCAGAACACAAACCAGTCGCTGGCCAGCAGGCCTTCGATGGCGCCCATTACGCCGCCGACCACTTGCGCGGCCGGCGCCCATTCCAGCGGGGCGCGCTCCAGGATCACTTCATCGACCGTGTGGTAAGCCGCGGGCACCAGCGTATTGCCCTTCCACAGGCGGACGTCGGCGTTTTCCTTGACGTTCTGCTGCCACTCATAGCCCAGGCGGCCCAGGCGCAGCACCGAGACCGGGGCGATGGTGGAGAAGCGCCGCGCCAGGCGGGCCGCGGGATACATGCCGATGGCGGCCAGGTTGCCGCGCGCGGGCGCTTCCAGCTCGCGCAGGTCCATGGCCACTTCATTGATGCGCTGGGGCGACTGGTAGAGGTGGAACACCACCCGGCGCAGCATCAGCTGGTCGGAAGCGCTCTGGCCATGCCAGATGGCGACTTCCAGCTCGTCCTTGCGCAGGCCTTGCAGCTGGTCGAGCGCCTGGTGCATTTCGGCGGCGAAGTCGATGTCGCTGTGGGGCGCTACGCGCTGCCAGAAACCGGAGCGGATGAGCCCACTGCTGTCGACGTCAGCCAGCGGCCCGACGGCGAGGTCGTCGCGAAGCACGACGACCGGGTCGGGCCTGGCGGCCTGGGCGAGGGCTTGCCGTAGCGTGTTGCCCGCTACGTCGCCGTTGACGACATGGATGTATTGCATGGCCGTGATTGTATATGGATGCGACGTGACTAAGGCACGAAACGCGGCGGCTGAGCCGCAACGCTCGGTGCGCTGGCGATCCTTCGTCCCCGGGAAGCGGCGTCTGGCGTACCCAACGGAAATAGTCGGTGCCTTTGCGGTCTATATAGGTAGACCGTCCGCCATCTTGGGACGATGGCGCCGGAGCGCTGCCGTGCGTCGGACTTGATCCTGCACAAGGCGCCGCGCCGCGTAACCGTCCACCATGGCGTATCGCCGCAACGCCTGTTCAAAGGAGGCAATCATGCCGTGCGCTCGCCTAGAGCGGGCCCGCGTCAAGGGTTTTCGGCGCTGGCTCGCACGCGTCAGACGTCTGGCGCCATTCGCGCTAGTCGCGCTGGTGGCGATCCAGTCACCACTCGCCGTCGCCAATGAACTCAGCATGGTCCGGCAAGCGTTCTTGCAACAAGTGCAGCGCCACCTCAACCTCCCGGCGCCTGTGGCCATGCGGTATGCCGGCTTGCTGGCGTCCGCGCTACAGGCGGACGGGCGGGAGGCCGACGCAGGCGACTGGGCTGTGCTGGTCGACCGCAACCCGCGGGTCCAGGCCGCCATGCTGTTTGCGCGGCCTGCCGACGATGCACCCTGGCAGTGGGTGGGCGCCGCGCCCGTCTCGACAGGCAAGCCAGGCACTTTCGATCATTTCATTACCCCGATCGGCGTATTCAGCCACAGCGTGGACAACATGGATTTCCGCGCCGAGGGTACCTACAACGAGAACGGCATCCGCGGCTACGGCGTTAGCGGGATGCGCATCTATGACTTCGGCTGGGTCGATGCCCAACGCGGCTGGGGCAAGGGTGGGGAGAGCCAGATGCGCTTGCAGATGCATGCCACCGATCCGGACCGGCTCGAATCTCGGCTGGGCCACCCGGCCTCCAAGGGATGCGTGCGGATCCCCGCCACCCTGAATCGCCTCCTTGACCACTATGGGCTGCTGGACGCCGACTACCTGGCGGCTGCGCAGCGAGGTGACTCGCTCTGGGTCCTGGCCCCGGGCCGCGCGCCGGTAGCCCGGCCCGGACGCTATCTCGTGATCGTGGACTCAGGCGCGCGAGGCCCGCACGGAACGTCCGCGTCGCGCGGTGGCGGGTAGTATCGAATTCGGCGGAATGCGATGTCGCTTCCGTCACTATCCATTGTTCTTCTGGAGAAAATGGCAATGACGCATGCGGCTTATAAGAAGATCCGTGATCCGGCAGGCCAGCGTGCCGGTGCCGGTGCCGCTGGTGCGAGGCCGGGCGGCGCAAGGTTGAGGCTTCAGCCTGCGAAGCGGATGTGCCCGCTGCGTAACAGGATTTCGCGCGCCTGGGTGAGCTCGAACAGGCCTTGGGCGATGTGTTCGATGCGCTTCCGGTGGCTGGTAAACGCCCGCACCAGGTCTTCCTCGCGTGGGGAGCGGGCACCGAAATGGGTCTCGAGCGCCTCGGCCGTGATCGAATACAGGGTGGGTTGCCCGTTGACAGTCGCGGGGCAGGAGAGGGTCAGGCTAGCCGCACAGTAGGTGGGAACGCTGCGGGGAAAGGAAATTTCGGGCATGGCGTGCCTCACACCGGTCACTGAGGGATGGAACCATTCTAGGTGATGGTTCCGATCCGCGATGGACGCAGAGTGCGGGGCCTTGACCGTCATCAACCCGGATACGGCAAATGCGGGCGGTTGGGCTTGGGTTGACCGCCAGCCAGCCGGTGCACGGCGGCCATGGCTGCGTGGGCGGCGTTGATCTGGGCCGAGGCGAAGCCGGCTTGTTCAACCAGGAACCGGTCCAGCGGCGCGGCGGAATCGGGCAGGAAAGCGCTTGCGAGCGACGTCACGCTTGCGCCGGGGTTTGCTGCCAGCTCGGACAGCAGTGCGGCGAGGCCCTGCAGCACTGCCTGCGTGGCCGGTTCCGCCTGGCTCTTGCCTGCTTCGGCCTCAAGCCCCGCGCGCACCAAGCCAGCCAGCGCTGCCATGCGCCGCAAGGCCAGGTGCAGCTGGGCGTACTCGCGGGCCAGCTCCGGAGCGAGCTCCGCCACGCCTTGCTGCAAGGTTTGATCCGCCCGGCTCGAGGTACGGCCGGCCGCCATGCGCAATGCTTCCAGCCGTGTTTGCGTCGGCGCGGGCGAGCGGGTGGGCGAGGTCGTGAATGCACTGGCGCCGGCAAATGCTGCCCGCAGGTACGCCGTGTTTGACGCCAGGGCGTCGAGGCTATGGCGATACACCCTCGATAACTCGGCCCGCGGCGCCAGCACATAATAGCTGGCCAGGGCGATCAGGCAGCCTAGCGCCGTGTCGATGCCCCGCAGCGCGGCAAAGTGGCTGCTGTCCGCCGCCGGTGCCCCGACCCATGAGAACAGGATCACCGCTGGCGTCAGGCACATGGCGAAGGCACCGGGGCTGCCGGCGAGCCGACACGTATAGGCGGCCGCCAGGCAGGCCGCGCTGATCGCCAGCGCAAGCGGTGCCGGTGGGTGAGCCAGGCCGATGGCGCAGGCCAGCAGCGCGCCAGCCAGGGAACCCGCGAAGCGCAGGAACGAGATCCTTCGCGTGGTTTGCAACTGGGGGCTAAGCACCATGATGACGGTGACCGCCACCCAGTATCCGTGATCGACTTTCCAGAACTGCGCCGGCATCAGGCTCAGGCTGCCGGCTAGCGCCAGGCGCACCGCATGGCGGGCCACGCGGGCGTCGCGGGCAGTGTGCTCCGCAACCACGGCGCGCCAGCGTTGCCATGTCCGGCGCAAGGCGCGCCGCGGCCAACGGTACTCGCGGCGCCAGTCGCCGAAGGCCGGATACCGGGCCAGTGCGCTGAGCGCAGCCTGGTACAACGGCGGCGCCCCCGCATTTGCCAGCGGTGCATGCAGGCGGCGCAGTTCGCCGGCCAGCGCCGCGCAGAGCGAAGGCAGGTCTGGCGCGTGATGCGCCAGTCCCTCGCAGACCTGCTCCCGAACATCGGTGACGCAACGCAGCAAATGGCGAAGTGGCAGGTGCTCGACGCTGCACGCGCCGCTAGCTTTGGGGCCCGCGTCATCGGCGCGGCTGCGCAGTTCGGCGGCAACGATCAGCAGGGCGAACATGGCATCGGCCAGGCTCACCACATAGGCATAGTGCATCAGCCCTAGCGGGTCCCGCAGGCTGCGCCGCATGTTGATCGCCAGATGCGCGGCCTCGATACGCTCGCGGATGTCGCGCTTGATGACCGTCGCATCGCCCACGGGCGCATCTGCCGCCAGATCCGAGGCAAAGCGCAGCAAGGCATCGAACACCGCCAGGATTTCCGCGCGCGGCCGCGTGTCGCGCGCAGACCGAATCAGGGCCACGCTGACGACGCAGGCGAAGAGCCCGCCAAGCAGGAACTCCTGGCTGCGGGCAAGCACGCGCACGGCTAACTCTCCATCCCCCGCTGGTTGCAGGCAGGAGGCGATCAACACCACATAGAGCAGCTTGGCCGAGAGCGCGGGCACGGGGCCGCGGGTCTCGGCCAGCCCGGCGGCCAGCCCGGCGACTAGCACCACGGCCACTGCCGTCCACGGCGTCACCGCCGCAGCCGTGCCCAGGGCACATGCGGCGGCGCCACCAATGCCGACGGAGCCAAGTGCCGCCAGCCGTTCGGCGGCGGTGCCGCGGCGGTCGGCCAGGCAGGTCCAGATCGAAGCCGTTGCCGCCCACAGATAGCCGGCTTCCCCGGTGAGCCATCCCGTGCCGGCCAGGACCAGGAACGAGAAGGCGTAGACCAGGCCTCTTTGCAACATCGAGGCATCGGGGCGGGGCAGGCGCAGCGCGGAAATCATGTCGGCAAGAAGGGTGGGCGCTGCAAGGCGGAGATCCGCCCTGCCAGGCGCAAGGGACAGACTGACTCTACGGGATTGAATGTTGCGCCGCAACATTTCGCGCGGAAATCCGCCTTTTACACCGGGGCGGTGCGGACTGGCCTCCTCCTGGTGCAGCGGCTGACCTTCCTTGGTGCGCTGGGCAGGATCGGCTGCGGGCTTTGCCATAAGCCGCCGCAGCAAGGGCAAACCGTGGTGACTGGCAAAACGCGGGCAAAAAAAACCCGCGCAGTTTCGTGCGCGGGCTGGAATCCACCGAGGTGGTGGAGGAGACAGACTCCACTATATATGATTTGTTGCGTCGCACCAAGCGGCATCTAGGCCAAGCGTGTCTGGCTTCACAAACATGTTGTTTGTGAGCAACAAAGTAGCGGCTTAATACATTGAAAACTGGAATTTCCTCTCTTTTTGTCCTGTTTCCATCGAGCGTTTAGCGACGATTCGTTGGTTTTATCGCCGCAAGGCGTGCCCGTTTCAGCGGAAGAACAGGTAGGCGATGCCGACTGCGGCGCACAAGCCCACAAGATCGGCGAACAAGGCACAGGCAAGCGCGTGCCGCGTGTTGCGGATGTTGACGCTGCCGAAGTACACGGCGAGCACATAGAAGGTGGTTTCGGTCGAGCCCTGGATGATCGCGGCGAGCTTGCCCTGGAAGGAGTCCACCCCATAGGTGCTCATGACGTCGATCATCAGGCCGCGGGCGCCCGCGCCCGACAGGATTTTCATCAACCCGACCGGCAGCGCGGGGACGAAGGCGGTGTCCAGGCCCAGCCAGGCAAAAGCGGCGGTCAGGCCCTGCATCAGGACATCCATGCAGCCCGTCACCCGAAACAGCCCGATCGCCACCAGGATCGCCACCAGATAGGGAATGATCTGCACCGCGACGCCAAAGCCTTCCTTGGCGCCGTCGACGAAGGCATCGTAGACATTGATGCCCCGCATGGCGCCGCAAATCAGGAAGACCACGATCAACGTCAGGATGAAGCCGCTGCCAGCCAGGGCGGTGGCAGTGCTCACCTGTTCCGGGGGCGCGTGCCGCAGCCAAAGGAAGAGTCCGCCGACAGCCGCCGACAGCAACCCGAAGGCGGCCAGCACGGCTGGCTTGAGCAGGTTGAGCCGCTGCGCCCAGGCCACTGCCAGCAAGCCGGCCAGGCAGGACACGCAGGTGGCCAGCAGGGTGGGAAGGAAGATATCCGCGGCATTGAATCCGACCAGGCCCTGCTTGACCGAGATCGCTTGACGCATGGCGATCACTGAGGTCGGGATCAGCGTCAAGCCAGCCGTGTTCAGCACGATGAACATGATCTGCGCGTTGCTGGCTATGTCAGCGCGGGGATTGAGCGACTGTAGCTCCCGCATGGCGTTGAGGCCGAGCGGCGTCGCCGCGTTGTCGAGCCCTAGCAGGTTGGCCGACACATTCATCATCATCGCACCCTGGGCCGGGTGACCCTGCGGAACGCCGGGGAAGAAGTGGCGCAATAGTGGATTGACCGCGCGTGCGAATAAGTCGACTACGCCGGCGCGCTCGCCAATGCGCATGATGCCCAGCCACAAGCTCATGACGCCCGCCAGGCCAAGCGAAATCTCGAACGCGGTGCGTGCGTTGTCGAACAGGCTCGCCAGCATTGCCGGAAACACCGCGGTATCGCCTGTCGCCACACGAATGCAGGCGACGACGAAGGCGAGCAGGAAGAAGGATAGCCAGACCAGGTTAAGAGCCATCGGCGAGTCGCAGGCGGGGTTTGGTAGAGGCTACGCATCATAGCCTGCCGGACCGCGTACCCGGCCCAAGGGCGGCACGTTGTGCCAGGGCCGCGGGGCTGTGGCGCTGGCCTTGGCACTGGCAAGGTGTGTTGCGCAAAAAATCGTATTGCGCCGGTATACAATGCGGACAATGCCACCGCGGTCGTATTGCCCCCCAGCCTTTCCGGGCCGGCGCCGCGGTCCCTGATCCCTTAGACACCCGTTCGCGATGGCTCGCCCGCGCGCCTTGCCCGAGGACAGTGTCTCGCTGACCCAAGCCAGAATCTATGTCCGACGCCCATGGTACCGAACACGCACTTCCTGGTTCGGATCCCGCCGGCGCCAGCCTTGGCGCCCAGCACTCCCCATTGTTCGCCCTGGTGACCGATACGTTGCGCGAGCGCATCCTCGGCGGGCAGTACAACCAAGGCGAGCGCCTGGTCGAAAACAAGCTTTCCACTGAACTGGGCGTGTCGCGCATCCCCGTGCGGGAAGCACTGCGCGCGCTTGCCGCCGAAGGCCTGGTACGCATCGAGCCCCGGCGGGGCGCCTCGGTGGCGACGCTGTCGCCGAACATCGCCAAGGAAATGGTCGAAGTGCGGGCCACGCTGGAAGGGCTCAACGCCAAGCTGGCTGCCCAGCGCCGCGATCCTGCCCTGATCGCCGAACTCAATGAAGTGCTGCGCCAGGGCACCGAGGCCGCTGCGAGCGGACGCTCTGAGCGCTTCATCGAATTGAACACCCGCTTTCATGAGGTGCTGGGCAATATCGCAGCCAATAGCGTGCTGCAGGACATGGTGCGTACGCTCAGGGAGCGCACGGGGCTGCTGTTCGCGCCGGCCAATGTCACGCGGGCCCGGCAGAACTGGGAGGAGCATGCGCAGATCCTGCAGGCAGTCATCGCGGGCGATGCGGATCTGGCGGCGCTGTTGGCGACGCGGCACGTCTATAGCGCCGCCAAGGCGGCCGAAGATCTGGCCGAGGCCGGTGCGCCGGGTTCCTGAGCGCTGGTAGATAGTATTCGATATGCAAAAACGATCGTGTGCTGGCTCAAGTCGGCTTCCGTCGCCGCAGTAGCGCCGTTTGTCGTTGATCCTATTGGCACTCAGGGGCATTCATGAAGCTACGCAATGCCCCGGAATAGGGCGCTTGCGCACTCCGGTATGACGCGCTGCACCAAAATTCGGTATACTGTCAATCCTGATGAACCACAATAGGGATTGACCATGGACTACCCGACGCCCGCCTATTTCCGGCAGTCGGTTGGCGAGCAACTGCTGGCCCACTATGCCGAGCGCGATGCTGTGCGCCATCGCACTCCGCTCCTGCCTATCCGCTGGCCCAGCCTGCGTTCCTTGTTCCGCCGCCAGTGCGTGCGCGACCAAAAGGCGGTCTGCCAGCATCACCCTAAGACAGCGCGGCTCCGCGCGCCGCCAGCAGGGCGCGCAATATAGAGCGGTGGCATCTTTCCTCGTGCTCGCAATAACAGCCAATCGAGAAATTCGTTTGCTGTGACATCGCGGCCAGCAGATCCAACGTCCGGCTTGCTTCCGGGCGCGCCATCTCCGCACGGAAGTGTCGCTCGAATGCCCGCCACGCCTTTTCGTCCCCTTCGGCCTGTATGTCCAAGGCCTGCGCGACCAGTTCGGCTGAGGGCGACAGGTTCGGAAACCACACATCGTAGTAGTCCCGCTTGGCGAACTCGGATTTCGGCACGCCCCGGGGCGGCCTGCGCACGGTGCCAATGCGGATTCCCTCGTCAGGCAAGCGGGGCGAGCCCAGCTTCACGATGCGAATGGTCATGCAAGTTCCTCCCTTATATATAGAGTGACCCGCGGGCGCGGCGGCGGACTTCGTCGCGAGCCGCCCAGGTCCGTCCGGCGACCCTAGTTTGCCGCAGCCAGGCGGTTGCCGGCTAGCGCCGCGAATTGGTCGTGCTGGTCGGTGTTAATGAGCCTCTTCGGGCGCTTTTCTGTCGATTTTAGAATCATTTCAGAAAAGGCTTGCCAGGACCGGGGGAGCGTCTTATTATTCGCCCCCTCGCAACACAAAAGACCGCTGCAAAGCAGACGGGACAAGGGTTGCGGGGTTGGCAGGGGTG
>NZ_JBIUHC010000177.1:0-19974 GCF_044627735.1 Cupriavidus sp. CuC1
TCGCCGTTTGCGTGCCTTCAACGCAGACTACTACGTGGCGTCAATAATGCAAGGAACTTCTGACTCAGGACACTAGCCGGTCAGCTCTCCACGATGGCCCATGCGTCCATCGCCTGGCCCCCGGCATCGTCGCCGGTCCACAAGTTGACCTTGCCCGGCGTGGTGGCATCGGCTGCGCCGCCCACCGTTACCGTGTCGTGATCGAACATCGGCGCCAGCCCACGGAAGCCGAAGCGGCGCACCGTGGCGCCGGGCATCTCGCGTGCCAGCAGGTCCAGGGCGAGCATCGCCTGCAGCGGGCCGTGCACGACCAGGCCGGGGTAGCCTTCCACGTCGCGCACATAGTCGTGGTCATAGTGGATGCGGTGGCCGTTGAAGGTGAGCGCGGAGAAACGGAACAGCATGACCGGGTCGGCACGCAACTGGCGCTGCCATTGCGCCTGGTGCGCCAGGCGTGGCCGCGGGGGCAGCGGCTGTCCCGGCTCCGGCATGGCGCGATAGACCAGGTCGTGGCGCTCGGTCAGCGCGATTTCACCCTTGACCGTCAGCACATGTTCCACGGTGACGAACCACAGCTCGCCGCTGCGCCCGCTCTTGTGCTCGACATTGCGGATGGTGGACGTGCGCGTGACGGTATCGCCCACGCGCAGCGGCTTGCAAAAATCCAGCTCGCCGCCCGCCCACATGCGGCGCGGCAGCGGCACCGGCGGCATGAAGCCGCCCAGCGCCGGGTGGCCGTCCTGGCCAAGCTCGCGCTGCGGGGCGCGCGGCAGGAAGTAGAGCCAGTGCCACAGCGGCGGCAGCGGGCCGCGCACCAGCGCATCGCCATCGAGGTCGAGCGTGGCCGCGAGGCCGATCACGGGTTCCGGGGAGAGGGTCTCGGTGCGGCTTTCGCTGCGGCCGATCCAGGTGCGCAGGGTTTCAAGTTGGGTCATGGCTGGGTTACTGCGGGTCCTGTGCGGGTTTGCCGGCCAGCGCCAACATGCGCCGGGCCTGTTCGATGACGGGGCGGTCGACCATCTTGCCGTCAACCTGCACGGCGTGGCTGCCGCTGGCGGTGGCGTCCAGCACGCGCTGCGCCCAGTCCAGTTGCTCTGTCGTGGGCAGGAAGCCCGCGCGCACCGCGGCAAGCTGGGCCGGGTGGATGCACAGCTTGGCGGCAAAGCCGAGCGCGCGCGAGTGCGCTACGTCATCGGCCAGCACGGCCTCGTCCTTGAGCGCGGTGGTGACGCCATCCACGGGCGGCGGCAGGCCGGCCACGCGTGAAGCCAGCACAATGCGCGAGCGCGCCATCAGCAGCGCCTCGCGGGTATGGGCGCAGCCCAGGTCCACGGCGAAGTCCAGCGAGCCAAAGGCCAGCCGCGACACGCCTGGCGCGGCGGCGACCGCATCGATGTCGTGCAGGCCCCGCGCGCTTTCGATGATGGCCACCAGGCGGCCCTGGGGGTTCACCTGGGCCAGCGCCTGGGCGATCTCGCCAAGCGCGGCCGGGTCTTCTGCCTTGGGCACCAGCAATCCGGCCAGGTGTGCGTCGGGCGGCAGGGCGCGCAGCCATTCCATATCGGCGGCGAAGGCCAGCGAGCTGGAGTCGTTGATGCGCACGTAAGCCTGCGCCTGCGCGCCGCGTTCCAGCAGCCAGGCGGCAATGGCCGTGCGCGCGGCTGGCTTGGCGTCCGGATGCACCGCATCCTCCAGATCGAGGATCAGTGCATCGGGCGCGGCGCCCGCGGCTTTGTCGAAGCGTTCGGGCCGGTCGCCCGGCACGAACAAATAGGTGATGGCAGTGGACATGAAGCGAGTCTCGGTGGGATTGGCCGCGTTATTTCGCGACGGGCAGCCAGTCGGTGACCCTCGCCTGTTTCTCCAGCGCCCACACGCGGGCAATGATGGTGCGCATCTCGGCCTCGCTCGCGCCGTGGCGGAACGCGCCCAGTTGCAGCGCCTTGGCCTCGAGCTCCGGGCGCGACAGCGTATTGCCCGGATCGCCCTTGGGCACGTCCACGCGGCCCGCCAGCGTGCGGCCGTCGGTGGTCTTGACAGTGACGCGGCCGATCCACTGGCGCGGATACGCGGCATTGATCTCGTCGTCCAGTTCCATTTCCACCTTGTCGCGGAAGGCGGCCACCTTGGCGTCCTGCAGCGCATGGTCCTCGAACTCGCCCAGGCCGGCGTGCGCGTGCACCGCTACCAGGCCCAGCACGGTGCCCATGGAGAACTTGGCCTGGTGGATGGTCTTGGGATCGGTCACCGGGCCGAGCACGTCGATGGCGCCCTGGTGCACGTGCGCGGTCACGCTGGCGATCTGGTCCGCGCTGATCTTCTCGCCCAGCATCAGGTCCTTGAGCGCATCGGCCGCCGGGTGCGTGTGGCGGCAGGAGGCAAAGAACTTGAAGGAGGTTTCGGCGGTGGCCCAGCGCTCGCCCAGGCCGTCGGTCAGGGCGGCCGGGTTGGCGTCGCTGGACATCCCGGCGGCCATGCCCTGCGGGCCTTCCAGGATACGCTTGGCGCCGGTGAAGCCAGCGCGCGCGATCCAGGCGGACATCAGGCCGTCGGCGGCGGCCTTGGCGGTGTGCAGTTGCTTGGAGTCCGCGGCGTCGCGCAGGAACTCCCACAGGCCGGCGGCCTGCGTGCCGGCCGAGCCGAGCGCCTGGTTGATGCCTTCGGCGTCCATGCCATACAGCTTGGCGACTGCCGCGGCTGCCGCCAACGTGCCGACCGTGCCGGTGGTGTGGAACACGCGATAGTGCGAGCGGCCCATGAATTCGCCAATGCGGATGCCCGCCTCGTAGCCGGCGATGGATGCCAGCAGCACCTCGGCACCGCTCTTGCCCTCGGCCTGCGCGGCAGCGATCACCGCCGGGAACACCACGGCGGCGGGATGCAGCACCGAGCCGTTATGCACGTCATCCTGCTCCACCACGTGGGAGGAAGCGCCGTTGATCAAGGCGGCAAAGTACGGCGAAGTGCGGCGGCGATCCACCAGCATCTCGGCCGGGCCCTGTTGCGGGCCCATTGCGGCGACGAACTCCTGCAGCTTGCGCACCGCCGGTGCGTCCTTTCCAGCGATGGCGGAGGCGATCCAGTCGAGGAACAGGTCCTTGGTGCGCTCCACCACTTCGGCGGGCACGTCGGCCAGCGTGAAGCGGGCCAGGAAATCGCACAGCTGGCGGGTAGGGTAGGTGTGGTCAGTAGCTTGGCTCATGCCGGCTCCGGGCGGTGTTCGGGATGGTGGGTTGTGTTGCTGTTCCTCCCCTCTCCCACGCCAGTGGGAGAGGGGCCGGGGGAGAGGGCCGACGCCTGCTCAAGGTAAGAGGCCTCGTTCTTGCGAATGCCCGCCCTCTCCCCCAACCCCTCTCCCGCCGGGCGGGAGAGGGGTGCCACGCCTGCGCGAGAATCGTGCGCGGGCGCTCTTGCTGCATTCTGTTGTTCAAATCGTCTTGCTGTCAGTCATCCTGGCAATCTCGTCCACGCCGTAACCCAGCTCGGCCAGGATGGCCGTGCTATGCGCGCCCAGCGCCGGGACATCGCCCATCACCGGCTCCACGCCCGACAGGTTGGCCGGCGGCAGCAGCGCGCCGATGGGGCCGCCGGGGCTGGCCACTTCGCGCCAGCGTCCGCGCGCGGCCAGTTGCGGGTGGTTCCACACCGCCTCGATATCGTTCATCGGCGCGTTGGCGATCTGCGCATCGTCGAGCAGCGCTTCGACCTGCGTCACCGTCATTGGCGCGAAACGCGCTTCGATCAGCGCGGTCAGGTCGGTGCGGTTCTTGACGCGTCCCGAGTTGGAGGAGAAGCGCTCGTCCTTGAGCAACGCCGGCTGCGCCAGGACCTTGTTGCAGAACGCCTGCCATTCGCGCTCGTTCTGCAGGCCGAAGATCACGCTGCCGCCGTCGCCCGTGCGGTGCACGCCATACGGTGCGATGGCCGGATGCGACGCGCCAAAACGCGCCGGCGCCGTGCCGCCGTAGTGGCCGAAGTACAGCGCGTAGTTCATCCATTCGGTCAGCGCCTCCAGCATGGTCACTTCCACGCGCAGGCCCTGGCCGGTTCGCCCGCGCTGCAGCAGCGCGGACAGGATGCCGCTGTAGGCGTACATGCCAGCCGCGATGTCGGCGATGGAAATGCCTGCGCGCGAGGGCTCGTCCGCGCTGCCGGTGATGCCGATCAGACCGGCGGCGGCCTGGATCAGCAGGTCGTATGCCTTCTTGTCGCGATAGGGGCCAGCGTCTCCGTAGCCCGAGATATCGCAGACGATCAGCTTGCCGTAGCGCGGATGCAGCGTGTCGAAGTCCAGCCCCATGCGCGCGGCCGCGCCCGGCGCCAGGTTCTGCACCAGCACGTCGGCATCGGCCAGCAGGCGGTGCAATACCGTTTGTGCCTCAATCTGCTTCAGGTCGAGCGTCAGGCTCTCCTTGCCGCGGTTGAGCCAGACAAAGTGCGAAGCCTGGCCATTGACGGTCTCGTCATAGCCACGCGCGAAGTCTCCCACGCCGGGGCGCTCCACCTTGACCACGCGGGCGCCGAGATCGGCCAGCTGGCGGGTGGCGAACGGCGCGGCCACGGCGTGTTCGAGGGAGACGACGCGGATCCCGTCGAGCGGGCGTATGCCCTGGTGCGTAGCAAGCATGGGGGCGGGCCTCAGAACGAACGCGGCAGCTCGAGCACGTGCTCGGCCACGTACGACAAGATCAGGTTGGTGGAGATCGGCGCCACCTGGTACAGGCGCGTCTCGCGGAACTTGCGCTCGATATCGTATTCGGCGGCGAAGCCGAAGCCGCCGTGCGTTTGCAGGCAGACGTTAGCCGCTTCCCACGAGGCATCGGCCGCGAGCAGCTTGGAGATATTGGCCTCCTTGCCGCAGGGCTTGCCGGCGTCGAACAGCGCGGCGGCCTTGTAGCGCATCAGGCTGGCCGCTTCTACGTTCACATAGGCACGCGCGATGGGGAACTGGATGCCCTGGTTCTGGCCGATCGGGCGGTCGAACACGATGCGCTCGCGCGCATAGCTGCTGGCGCGCTCGATAAACCAGTAGCCGTCGCCCACGCATTCGGAGGCAATCAGGATGCGTTCGGCGTTCAGGCCGTCGAGGATGTACTTGAGCCCCTTGCCTTCCTCGCCGATCAGGTTCTCGGCGGGAATCTCCAGGTTGTCGAAGAACAGTTCGTTGGTCTCGTGGTTGACCATATTGCGGATCGGCCGCACCGTCAGGCCCTTGCCGATGGCCTCGCGCAGGTCCACCACGAACACCGACAGCCCCTCCGACTTGCGCTTGACCTGGTCCAGCGGCGTGGTGCGCGCCAGCAGCAGCATCAGGTCCGAGTGCTGCACGCGCGAGATCCACACCTTCTGGCCGTTGATGACGTAGCGGTCGCCCTTCTTCACGGCGGTGGTCTTGAGCTTGGTGGTATCGGTGCCGGTGGTGGGCTCGGTCACCGCCATCGACTGCATGCGCAGCTCGCCCGAGGCGATGCCCGGCAGCCAGCGCTGCTTCTGCTCGGCCGAGCCGTGGCGCAACAGGCAGCCCATCACGTACATCTGGCCGTGGCAGGCGCCGGAGTTGCCGCCGGTGCGGTTGATCTCCTCCATGATGACGGACGCCGCGGTCAGCGGCAGGCCCGAGCCGCCATACTCCTCGGGGATCAGCGCGGACAGCCAGCCGGCCTTGGTCAGCGCCTGCACGAACTCCTCGGGGAAGGCGTTCTGCTCTTCCACGCGTTGCCAGTAGGCGGAATCGAAGCCGGTGCACAGGGCACGCACGGCTTCGCGGATGTCGGGATACGGCTGGTCGTGCGATTGTTCTGCGAACATGAAAAGGGGCCCCGGAATGGACGTTATGGGTATTAGCTTGCGGCCATTATTCCCGAGGGCCTGCCGCGCGGTAATTCGGATTTGCGAAAGAGCGGCTTAGCGCCCCCGGAAGCAGGCCGGGCCGGGACGGCGCGGGCGTGAGCGGTGCCGCGCGCACTTGCTGGCGCTCGGCAGCTTCTGTCCCGCCTTGCCCACCCTTAGGGAAATCCGTATTGCATATGCGCCGCTTTATCGCCACGCTTGCCTGAAACGATAACGCCGCGCGCCCGCACAGGCCGACGCAGGCGAGCCCTAGCCGGCATAGCCCGGCCAATCCACCAATTTGGAGACGAAAGACATGGCAGGCAGCAAACAGCGGCGGCACGGGCGGGTCAGCAGTGAAAATGCAGCGCAAATGAGTCGGGTCCAGGCGCCATGGCGCTGGATGGCGCTCGCCGCGCTGGGCGTGGCGGCAGCGCTCACGCTGCCTGCCCCGGCGCGCGCCGCCGATGCCTACCCCACCAAGCCGATCACCATGGTGGTCCCCTTTGCCGCGGGCGGCCCCACCGACGTGGTGGCGCGCACCATGGCCGCGGCCATGTCCAGGACCCTGGGCCAGAGCGTGGTGGTGGAAAACCGGCTCGGCGCCGGCGGCACCGTCTCCGCCGCCTACGTGGCCAAGGCCGCACCGGATGGCTACATCATCCTGATCCACCACAACGGCATGGCCACTGCGCCGGCGCTGTACAGCAAGCTCCCCTACAAGCCGCTGACGGATTTCAGCTTTGTCGGCCAGGTGGCCGACGTGCCCATGACCCTGCTCGGCCGCCATGACCTGCCTGCCAAGACGCTGCCGGAGCTGATTGCCTACATCCGCCAGAACCGGGAAAAGGTCAACCTGGCCAACGCCGGGCTGGGCGCGGTCTCGCAGCTGTGCGGCATGCTGTTCCAGAAAGCCATCGGCGTCGAGCTCACCGCCATTCCCTACCAGGGCACCGCGCCCGCGATGACCGCCCTGCTGGGCAGCCAGGTCGACATCCTGTGCGACCAGACCACCCAGACCTTGCCGCATATCAAGGCCGACAAGGTCAAGCTCTACGGCGTCACCACCACCACGCGCATCAAGGCCTTGCCTGACACCGCCACGCTGGCCGAGAGCGGGCTCAAGGGCTTCGAGGTCAAGGTCTGGCACGGCATCTACGCCCCGCACGGGACACCGCCGGCGGTCATCGACCGGCTTAACGGGGCGCTGCGCACCGCGCTGAAGGATCCGGCGGTGGCCGCGCGGCTGGCCGATCTTGGCGCCGAGATCGTGCCGGAGGACAAGCAGACGCCGGAAGGGCTGCGCACGTGGCTGAAGGCCGAGATCGAGAAATGGTCGCCGATCATCAAGGCGGCCGGGGTGAAGGCGGATTGAGCGCAGGGCGAGGGATCGCCGCGGCGCAAAGGTAGTAAGATTTCCGGATCACTGCGCCAGTGCCGGCCCATCGGTTGAAGCGAATCGCGCCGGCACTGGCTCTTCCACTACGGTTCCGGGAGCCCCCTTGTTCGAACGTGCCAGACAGGATTTCGCCGCGCTAACCACCCGCGCCGAGTTTCACTCGTTGCGCCTGGTCCGGCAGAGCGGCGAGCATTGCATGATGCGGCGCGGCGTCGCCGAGCCGCCGTCCCTCACGCAGGACATGGGAGCCATGCTCAATGTGCGCCTGGCTGGCGTGGAGGCTTATGCCGCCACCAGCGATCTCAGCGTGGCCGGGTTGCAGCGCGCGCTCGATAGCGCCGAAGCGCTGGCACGGCGGATCGCCGCGCATGGCCTTGTCGACCTGCGTGGACTGGAGCCGCCCCAAGGCCAGGCCCGCTACGAATCCCCCGGCCTGCACGGTGCGTTCCCGGGGCTTGCCGAGCGCTTCGCGCTGCTGGCGGAGGTGTCTGCCAGCGTGCCCGCCGATTCGCGGCTGGTGAACTGGCTGGTTTATCTCGATCACCAGCGCTTTGAGCAGCTCTACCTCAATAGCGCCGGTGCCGAGCAATGGCAGGCGTTGCGCTTCGTCTATCCCGGCATCAGCGTGACCGCCTTCGACGGCAACGACAGCCAGACCCGCAGCTTCGGCGGCTTCGGCAGCGGCCAGCAAGGCGGCGCGGAGGTCATCGCGCGCCTGGGCTTCGCTAACGCTGCATCGCGGGTGGCGGACGAAGCCTTGCAGTTGCTGCACGCGCCCAATGCGCCGAGCGGCCCCACCGACCTGCTGCTGATGCCGGACCAGATGATGCTGCAGATCCATGAATCCATCGGCCATCCGCTGGAACTGGACCGCATCCTCGGGGACGAACGCAACTATGCGGGCACCAGCTTTATCGGGCTGGAGGACTTTGGCCGATACCAGTATGGTTCGTCCCTGCTCAATATCAGCTTCGACCCGGGCATCCCGGAGGAACTGGCCAGCTACGGCTTTGATGACGAGGGCCAGCCCGCGCAAAAGGAATTCCTGATCCGCGATGGCCTGCTACTGCGCCCGCTGGGCGGCGCGCTGTCGCAATGGCGCAGCGGGCTGCCGGGTGTCGCCAACAGCCGGGCCTGCAACTGGAACCGGCCGCCGATCGATCGCATGGCCAACCTCAACCTGGAGCCGGGCGACCGTACCATGGCGCAACTGGTCGGCGGCATCGAGCGCGGCATCCTGATGTCCTCCAACCGTTCCTGGTCCATCGACGATGCGCGCAACAAGTTCCAGTTCGGCTGCGAATGGGGACGCCTGATCGAGGACGGCGAGCTCAAGGGCGTGGTCAAGAACCCGAACTACCGCGGTGTTTCCGCGAATTTCTGGCGCAGCCTGGCTGCCGTTGGCGATGCCAGTACCTTCGAGGTGCACGGCACGCCGTACTGCGGCAAGGGCGAGCCCAACCAAGTGGTGCGCGTCGGCCATGCTTCGCCGGCCTGCGTGTTCAAGCAAGTGGAAGTCTTTGGAGGAGCCGCGTGATGGCGGATGCGCAATCGTTGTTCGCGGCGCTGGCCGAAGATGTGCGCAATGCGCTGGGCGAGGGCGAAGCCTTCACGCTGTGGTACAGCGCGGAAGAGTCCGAGTTCATTCGCTTCAATCGCGCGCGGGTGCGCCAGGCCGGGCAGGTCCGGCAAGCCACGGCCCGGCTCAAGCTGATCCGCGACGAGCGCCATGCCAATATCGGCATCACCCTGTCCGGCGAGCCGGCGGCCGATCGCCAGCGCCTCGCCGATGGCTTGCTGCAACTGCGCGAGGCGATCGGCCAGTTGCAGCCCGATCCCTACCTGATGCTGGAGCGCGAACCTTGGCAGCGCGCGCTGGCCGATGTGGCTGCGCCGCCGGACAGCGCCGAGGTGTTCGCGCAGATCGACGAGACCGCGCGCGGGCTGGACCTGGTCGGCATTTATGCCGCCGGTCCGTTGTACCGGGGTTTTGCGAACAGTTTCGGCGCTTTTGGCTGGCATGCCGCGCAAGGCTTCCACTTCGACTGGAGCCTGTTCCACGCCAACGGCCAGGCGGTAAAGGCCGACTACGCCGGCTCGCGTTGGGATGCCGCCGAATTCGCCAGCCGCTTTGCCCAGGCGCGCCAGCAGCTGGACCACCTGGGCAAGCCGCAGCGCGTATTGCCGCCCGGCGAGTATCGGGCCTACCTGGCCCCAGCCGCGCTCGAGGAAGTGCTGGGCATGTTCTCCTGGGGCGGCTTCTCGGCCCGCGCGCTGGCGCAGAAGGAAAGCCCGCTCCAGCGGCTATACGACGGTGGCGCGCGCCTGAGCCCGCTGCTGGATCTTGATGAATGCGCAACCGGCACGCTGGCCCCGGCCTTCGGCCCGGAAGGCATCCCGCGCAGCGACGTGAAGCTGGTGCGCGCCGGGCTGCCCGCCGGCCGGCTGGTCTATCCCCGCAGCGCGCGGGAGTACGATCTAGCCGCCAATTGCGCCAGCGCCGGCGAAGGGCCGCAGTCCCTCGCCATGGCAGCCGGCGGCCTCGCGCGGGACGACGTGCTCGCCGCACTCGGCACCGGCCTCTATATAGGTAACCTTTGGTATCTCAACTGGTCCGACGCGCCGGCGGCCCGCATGACCGGCATGACGCGCTTCGCTACGTTCTGGGTGGAAGAAGGCCGCATCCAGGCGCCGCTTGGGACAATGCGGTTTGACGACAGTATCTATAGCTTCCTGGGGGAGCATTTGGAGGCGCTGACCAGCGAGCGGCAGCTGCGGGTGTCGAGCAGTACTTATGGGGAGCGGCAGACTGATTCTGCGCTGTTGCCTGGGGCGCTGACGGGGAAGCTCACGCTGACGCTGTGAGCGGCGTGGGGAGCCAACGCACTGGCTCCCTAGCGTTAGTCCTGCCTAGCGGAATCGAGAAAGGCCTCCCTCATGGACCGTCTTCTCCGTCCTGCCGAGCCAGTTCGGCAAAGACGTTTGCAGCCGCTGTCACTTTGCCCTCCGCGATCTCCTTCTCGCCGAGCGCCAGGATCTTCAATAGCGCAGTTGTGCGCCGCTGTGCTTCGTGGCTGGCGATGTCCTGCACGACAAGTTCAGCCTCGTCATTCTGGGCTTCGCGCGTCTCCCTGATCTCCGTGACGATACGGGCCGCATCGCTCTTCGGAAAGCTGATTGGTTTGATGTTAGAGAGTTTCACGGCGGGTCCATGTGGAAGTGACTGGATGACTGAATATAGTCTGAATTCGGTCTGACGCCCACTTCGCAGGCAGGGTCTTCGTTCCAATCCACCCAAGATAAGCCGCCAAATAAAATCGCATTTTGCGCCGAGAACACTTGACAGGTGACGAGGTTCGAGCGGCCGCCGCCCTGCTTGCGCTGGCTGTTTAGCGCAAGCAGGGCGGCGGCCAATAGAGGATCATTTCTCGATCTTCGCTTGGCTATGATGCCCCTGTCCGATCTGTTCGCTACGCTTACCCAATATCTGCACACCCAGGTCTTTCGCGATTTGGCCCGTCATCCCGAACATCCGGCCGCATTCACCCGTCAGCGTAAGCTCACCCTGCCGACACTGATCACCTTCATGCTTGGCAACTTGCGCATGGGGGTGCAAGCCGAACTCGATCAATTCTTCGCCGCACTCGCCCGCCAAAATACCTTGTGCCGACGCGTCAGTGAACAAGCGTTCGCCCAGGCTCGCAGCAAACTCAGCGGCGATGTCTTTGCTCACCTCAATGACTGGCTGCTTCAGCAAGTGTCCAAACATTTGCCACGCTGGCATGGCTTTCGGTTGGTCGCTGCGGACGCCTCACACCTGCGTTTCGCCATCCGCCATAGCCATCTCCCTCGAGCCGCCACCCGCGATCAACTCGCCTTTGGCCTGTACCTGCCTGAGGCCGAGATCATGCTCACCGCCTCACTGCACAGCGTGCACGAGAACGAACGCCAGATCCTGTTCGAGCATCTGGACCGCCTGCAATCCGACGACTTGCTTTTGCTCGACCGCGGCTACCCAGCCCGCTGGCTGGTGGCCGTGCTCAACCAACGAAACATCCCTTTCTGCATGCGCGCCGACGGCAGCGGCTTTGCTGCCGTACGGCGCTTCGTGCGCTCTGGCCGTGTCGAGGCCATCGTTACGCTCCCGGCTCCAGCCCGCATTGACGCGCGCGACTATGAGTGTGCGGCTTCCCCGCAGACCGTTCGGCTGATCCGGCAGATCTCGCCAGCCGGTAAGGTGCGCGTGCTCATCACCAATCTGCTCGACATGCACCGATATCCGGCTGCCACCTTCCGCGATCTCTATCATCAGCGCTGGCGCCTGGAGGAGGCGTTTAAACGTCTCAAACACCGCATGGCACTCGAACACCTGTCCGGCCTGTCGCAGTTGGCTGCCAGGCAGGACTTCGGCGCCAAAATCCTGAGCGACAACCTCCACGCCCTGTGCTGCCTCACCGCCGCGCAGGAATATGAGATTGGCTCGGAGCATCGGATCAACCGTGCCTACGCCATCACCGCCCTCAAACCTGTCCTGTCAGCGGCGCTGCTCGGCTTGCGCTGGGCCAAGGCCGCTCTGAATGAGACCTTGGCCGTGATCGCAACACGTATCCATCGCGTGCGGCCGGATCGCGCCAAGCCTCGTCCGCCTCGCCACAAACCTCATCGACATGCTGCTTATAAGGCCTGTTGATGCCTAATTGTTGATGCTTAACTTGGGTGGATTGGTCTTCGTTCCCCTACTTGCCATTCTGTCAACCGGCTCTCGCGCCGCCTCCGTCAAATACTGGATCAAAGTCTCCGCAAACTACGGAAGTTCAAGCCTCGGCCGCCTCAAGGTTGGCGATACTTCCAGTTCAGCCTTTGTCGAATTTCCGATGCCCATATTGCCCGCTCCACTCTGAGAGGACTAATTTTTCAAGCGCGAGTGTGAATGCGGAAATTTCTTCGAAGCCTTCGGAAATTACTTCTTTTGATGCGCGTGGGATTCCTGCTCGACGTTGGATGCTAGAGTGCGCTGCATGCGAGCCATATGTAAGAAGCGGGAGCTACTGTCTCTTGTTATGGGTCACCTTTAACCGTCTAGGTGCGCAATATCAACGTCTTATCGCTACGCCAAAAGGTCGATGATTTTTTCTGGTTATAGACATTAAACGAAGAATTCGCTTGTGCGATCTCTCGTTCGCGGAGCAGGTAATTTTTTTGGTAAATGATTTCCCGAAATTGAAGCTAGCAGATCGTTTTGGTTGGGGGTGGGGCATTGATACTCCCGGCTATCGTGGGGGGCATCTTGGAGTTTATCAAGGCGTTTATTAAGAGTATAAAAGAAATGCGCGGCTGCGATGCGGACTCGGGTGCATATTTTTTTAATCTTGTGCATCTGGCTGCTGTGATTTTGCTCATTGTTGCAATTTTATTCAGTCTAGCTAGAAAACTATTTGTTTGAGATGAGTGTGGGGGTGTGCGATGAGGTGGGTTATTCTGTGTAAATGATGGCTGATTATTTGCTGTGCCTAATTTTTATTTCCATTTTCCCGTCTGTATCTTATGCCCAGCTTGTTTTCCCGGCATCTTCGTCAGGGATTGTTGTGCCTGCAAAGAGTTGGAAGCATTTTCGAGGTGAGGGGGTGGTGAAGCAGAATTCCGATTATTCCTGCGGCTCTGCTTCCCTTTCGACTGTTTTGGGATTCTATGGCGTTGAAATCACCGAAAAACAATTGATGGAGGCGATGCCTCTTTATCATCTTCCTTTGAACTCTGGCGCATTTGGTGAGCCTGATTTACACAGACTTCCCATAATGCTCCAGACGCAGCGGCAGTTCTAGAAGCGCGGCTGGGAGGGATTCTGCGTACAGCTCCATGTATCTGTCCCATGGAAACCTGATCCGGTGCCGGCTGAATCAACCTTCTAGTCATCTTCTTGCGCCTTGATGACAAGATCGGGTGGGCAGCGCTGTCGCTTGGTCTGTACGGGCAACCCTAGCCGCCTCAAACCGGCTCCCGCGCCGCCTCAGTCAAATACTGGATCAACGTCTCCGCAAACTGCGGCAGCTCCCGCCCGGGCCGGCGCACCAAACGCAGGTCACGCTTGGCCCATTCATCTTCCAGCGGAATGAACCGCAGCACCTTGCGGCTGGCATAGCGCCGCGCGCAGCTGTTGGGCACGATCGCGATGCCAGCGCCTGCCTCCACCATCCGGCACACGGCGTCGAAGCTGCCCAGCTGGATCCGCAGGCTGATGCGCTTGCCCATGCCGCTGGCGATCCGGTCCAGGAAGGACTGGATCGCGCTGAACTGGTTGAGACCCACAAAGCGGCAGGTATCGAGCAGGTCGGCAAAGTGCAGGCTGGTGAACTGCGGCAGCGGGTGGTTGACCGGCGCGATCACGATCAGCTCGTCGCTGCATAGCTGCATGACTTCGAGATCATTGGTGGCCACTTCGCCGGCGACGATGCCGAGGTCCGCCGCACCGGCGCTGATCGACGAGACGATGGCCTGCGACAGCTGTTCCTCCAGTTCGATGTCGACATCCGGGTTCTCGGCGAGGAAGCGCGATAGCGCCGTGGCGAGGAAGGAGTTGGTGGCGGTGGTGTTGGCCAGCAGGCGTACGCGGCCCTTGACGCCCTTGGCGTAGGGCCGCAGGTCCGAGTGCAGGCACTCCAGCTCGCGGAACACCTCGCGCGCGTGGCGCAGCAGGGCGTCGCCGGCTGGGGTCAGGCGCACGCCTTTCACCTGGCGGATCAGCAACTGGGTCTGGAAGGCCTCTTCCAGCTGCTTGATGCGGGTGCTGGCGGCGGGCAGGGAGAGAAAGCTGCGCTCGGCGGCGCGGGTCAGGTTTTCGGTTTCGCCGACGTTCAGGAAGAGGCGCAGGTCGGTCAGGTCGTAATGCATGTGTTTCGCTGGGCCAAAGGCCTCTTTTGTGAATCGTGAATAGCAATGTCCCCGCCGTCAATTTATCGTATTCGGCGTGGCAATAGAACCATAAAGGCCGGATCGTCCGTATTGCGCGGGCGGTTACCGGCTTGCCTCGCGCGAAGGCGGCGCGAAACCCGAGCCGCCGCGCAGCCACCCAGGAGGACGACAAATGACAGTTCGGCGCTACAGCGCAAGCAGGCGGGCGGGCATGGCCACCATGCTGGGCGTGGCTAGCTTGGCCACCTTGGCCATCATGGGCGGCGCTGCCGCGGCCGACTACCCTGACAAGCCGGTGCGCCTGATCGTGCCCGCGGCGGCGGGGGGAACCACCGATATCGCCTCGCGGCTGGTCGGCAAGCGGCTGGGAGAGCTGCTCGGCCAGCCGGTGGTGGTGGAAAACCGCGCCGGCGCTGCCGGCATCGTCGGCGTGCAGGCGCTGCGCCAGGCCGCCCCCGACGGCTATACGCTGATGATGGGCAATATCGGCCCCAATGCCATCAACTACGGTCTGTACAAGCAACTTCCCTACCGTGCCCAGGACTTCGCGCCGATCACCATGGTGGTTTCGGTGCCCAACGTGCTGGTGGTGAACGCCAAGGTGCCCGCCCGCAACGTGGCGGAGTTGGTGGCGCTGGCCAGGTCCCAGCCGGGCAAGCTGTCGTTCGCCTCGTCGGGCACCGGGCAGTCGGTGCACCTGTCCGGCGAGCTGTTCAAGAAGCGCACCGGTATCGACATCATCCATGTGCCCTACAAGGGTGCCGCGCCGGCCGTGGCTGACCTGGTCGCCGGGCAGGTGACGATGATGGTGGACAACCTGCCCAGCTCCCTGCCGCATATCCAGTCCGGCAAGCTGCGCGCGCTGGCAGTGACCAGCGCCACGCGCGTGGCCGAGCTGCCAGACGTGCCGACCATGAAGGAAGCCGGCCTCGACGACTTCCAGGTGACCGCATGGTTCGGCCTGGTGGCGCCGGCTGGCACGCCGCCCGCGGTGGTCTCGCGCCTGCAAAAGACGGTGGCCGGCATCCTGGCCGAGCCCGAGGTGAAAACCCGCCTGGCCGATCTCGGCGGCGTGCCGGGCGGCGACACGCCTGAGCATTTCGGCAAGTTCATCGACGCCGAGCGCGTGCGCTGGGCCAAGGTGGTGAAGGACACCGGCATTGCGCAGCAATGAAGGCGAGCCCGAAGCACGGCACGCGACATCACGACAAAACGAGGGGACAGGGCATGGAAGCATCGAAAGCGCGCCACCGCAGGTCATGGCTTCAGGCCGTGCTGATCGCCCCGCTCGCGGTGGGGCTGCTGGGCGCGAGCGCTTCCGCACTTGCCGACACCTGGCCCAACAAGCCGATCCAGTTGCTGATTCCCTATCCGCCGGGCGGCAGCGCCGACCTGCTGGCACGCCCGGTGGCGGCCAAGCTGCAGGAGCGGCTGGGCCAGCCGGTAGTGCTCGACTACCGGCCGGGCGCCGGCGGCACCATCGCCTCGCAGCAACTTGCGCGCGCCAAGCCGGACGGCAACACGCTGATCGTGGTGCTGGCCGCGCACGCGATCAACGCCAGCCTCTATCCCAAGCTGCCCTATGACACCCGCAAGGATTTCGCGCCGGTGTCGCTGGTGGCCAACCTGCCGCTGATCCTGGCCGGCAGTCCCTCGCTGAAGGCCAAGACCGTGCCCGAGCTGATCGCCGCGGCCAAGGCCGCGCCGGGGCAGCTGACTTTCGCCTCCGCGGGCAACGGCAACACGGGCCACCTGGCCGGCGAGCTGTTCGACAGCCTGGCCGGCATCAAGATGACCCATGTGCCGTACAAGGGCAGCGCCCAGGTGGTCAACGCCATGCTGGCGGGCGAGGTGCAGCTGACCTTCGACAGCATTTCCACCTCGATGCCGCATATCCGCAGCGGCCGCCTCAAGGCACTGGCCGTGACCAGCGCCAAACGTGCGGCGCTGGCGCCGGACGTGCCCACGCTGGCCGAGGCCGGCGTGCCCGGCTTCGACATCAACGGCTGGTACGCGGTGCTGGCGCCGGCCGGCACGCCGCCGGCCATTGTCGAGCGGCTCAGCAAGGAGATCGCGGCCGTGCTGACCCAGCCCGACCTGCGCGCGAACCTGGCAGCCAACGGCTATGAGCCGGTGGGTTCCACGCCGGCGGTGCTGGGCGCGCATATCGACGCGGAGATCACGCGCTGGAGCAAGGTCGTGAAGGAATCGGGCGCACGCCTGGAATAAGAGATCAACCAATACCCGGCCTGGCACGTGCCAGGCCGCCGAGAGAAACGTGTACACAGGAGCATGATCATGAGTGGAATGATGGCAGGCAAGGTAGCGCTGGTGACCGGCGCGGGTGGTGGCATCGGGCGCGGCGTAGCGCTGGAACTGGCCAAGGCCGGCGCCAAGGTGGTGGTCAATGACGTCGGTGTATCGCTCACTGGCGAAGGCGGCGATGCCGGCCCCGCGCAGCGCGTGGTCGACGAGATCGTCGCCGCCGGCGGCATTGCGGTAGCCAATACCGACAGCGTGTCGAGCTGGCAGGGCGCCAACGCCATCGTGCAATGCGCGATCGACAACTTCGGCCGCATCGATGTCGTGGTCAACAACGCCGGCAACCTGCGCGACCGCATGTTCTTCAAGATGAACGAGGAAGAATGGCGCTCGGTGATCGATGTCCACCTCAATGGCACGTTCTTTGTCAGCCGCGCCGCCGCTAACCACTTCAAGGACCAGGAGAGCGGCGCCTACGTGCACATGACCTCCACGTCCGGCCTGATCGGCAACCTGGGCCAGGCCAACTACTCGGCCGCCAAGCTTGGCATTGCCGCGCTGTCGAAGTCGATCGCGCTGGACATGGCCCGCTTCAACGTGCGCTCGAACTGCATCGCGCCGTTCGCCTGGAGCCGCATGACCAGCTCGATCCCCTCCGAGACCCCGGAAGAAAAAGCGCGCGTCGCCAAGCTGCAAAAGATGGAAGCCAACAAGGTCGCGCCGATGGCCGCCTTTCTCGCCAGCGATGCCGCGCATGAAGTCAACGCGCAGATCTTCGCCGTGCGTGCCAACGAGATCATGCTGATGAGCCAGCCGCGCCCGGTGCGCTCGGTGCATATGAGCGAAGGCTGGACCCCGGAATCCATCGCCGAGATCGCCATCCCCGCCATGCGGAACAGCTTCTTCAAGCTCGAGCGCTCGCCCGACGTGATCAACTGGGACCCGATCTGACGCCATGCCGCTCGACTACAACCGCATCAAGCACTGGGACTTTCCGGAGGTCACGCAGACCTACGGCGAGAAGGATTCCATCCTCTACGCGCTGGGTCTTGGCCTGGGCGAGCAGCCCACCGATCCGCGCCAGCTGCGCTACGTCTACGAGGCGCAGCTCAAGGCCTTTCCCACGCAGGCCGTGGTGCTGGCCTATCCCGGCTTCTGGATGCAGGACCCGAGGAGCGGCATCGACTGGGTGCGCATCGTGCACGGTGAGCAGCGCCTGCGCTTGCATCGCCCGTTGCCGGCATCCGGCACCGTGCGGGCCCGCGCCCGCGTGAGCCACGTGATCGACAAGGGTGCCGGCAAAGGCGCGCTGGTGATCATCGAGCGTACGCTGGTGGACGTGGCCAGCGGCGCCGAACTGGCCACGGTGCACCACACCACCTTCTGCCGCGGCGACGGCGGCTTTGGCCAGGGCGACACCGCGCCCGAAGCGCTGCCGGCAGCGCCGGCACGCGCGCCGGATGCGGTTCGCAGCCTGGCGATCCTGCCGCAGGCCGCGTTGCTCTATCGCCTCAATGCCGATCCCAATCCGCTGCATGCCGATCCCGAGGTGGCGCGCGCGGCGGGCTTCGACAAGCCCATCCTGCATGGCTTGTGCACCTATGGCGTGGCGGCGCGCGCGCTGGTCGATACCTTTGCCGAAGGCGATGGCGACCAGTTGCTCGAACTCAATGTGCGTTTTTCCCGGCCGGTATTTCCCGGCGAAACCCTCGAAGTGCGTATGTGGCGCGAAGGCGGCGGCCGCGTGCTGTTCGACGCCTGCGTGCCCGCGCGCGACGTCACCGTGCTCAGCAACGGCGTGGCGGAATTCCGCGCATGACAACAAGGACAACAACAATGAAGAGCGCGCTCGACGGCGTACGTGTGCTGGATCTCTCGCGCATCCTGGCCGGCCCGTGGTGCGCCCAGAACCTGGCAGACCTCGGCGCCGAGGTCATCAAGGTAGAGCGCCCCGGCGTGGGCGACGACACCCGCTCCTGGGGCCCGCCCTGGCTGCCTGACGGCGACGGCAAGCCCTCGCGCGATGCGAGCTACTACGCCGGCGCCAACCGCGGCAAGCGCTCGGTCACGCTCGATATCGCCAGTGCCGAAGGCCAGGCCATCGTGCGCGAGCTGGCGGCAAAATCGCAGATCGTGCTGGAGAACTACAAGGTCGGCGACCTCAAGCGCTATGGGTTGGACTATGACAGCCTCAAGGCCATCAACCCGGCGCTGGTGTATTGCTCCATCACCGGTTATGGGCAGGAAGGGCCGAGCGCGCACAAGCCGGGCTACGACTTCATCTTCCAGGGCATCGGCGGGCTGATGAGCATCACGGGCGAGCGCGACGACCTGGCCGGTGGCGGCCCGCAGAAGGTCGGCGTGGCCGTGGTCGACATGCTCACTGGCATGTACGCCACCGTGGCCGTGCTGGCCGCGCTGCGCCATGCCGAGCGTACCGGCGAGGGGCAGCGGATCGACATGGCGTTGCTCGATGCGGTGGTGGCGGTCGGGGCGACGCCGATCCTGGCGCAGAAGATCACCGGCAAGACGCCGCAGCGTTTTGGTAATGCGCACGCCAATATGGTGCCGTATCACGTGTTCGCCACGGCGGACGGCTACATGATCGTGGCCGCCGGCAACGACGGACAGTGGCAAGGGTACTGCCGCGGCGTGGAGCGCCCGGACCTGGCAAAGGACGAACGCTTCACCACCGGCACTGGCCGCATCGTCAATCGCGACGTGCTGGTGCCGCTGCTGGAAGCGCATATGCGCACGGGCACGACCGCACGGTGGGTGGAAGCGCTGGAGCGCGAGGGGATTCCCTGCGGGCCGATCAATGACTATGCGCAGGTGCTGGAGGATCCGCAGGTCAGGTACCGCGAGTTGCAGGTGGATATGGTGCGCAGCGATGGCGGAGTTTGTCCCACGGTGAAGAGCCCGTTGCGGCTGTCGGTTACGCCGGTGCGCTATGACGCGGCGCCGCCGCGATTGGGCGAGCATACGGAGGCAGTGCTGGGTGAAGTGCTGGGGATGTCGGCGCAGAGGATTGCTGCGCTGCGGGGCAAGGGAGTGGTTTGAGTTTGTTCGCTCGAATTGCGTGACCCGGCCCTTCAGTCACTTTTACGGTTCCGCACCTGAAAGTGACAGGCGTCTCCCAGTTGCTGGTTTGCTCCCCTCTCCCGCACGGCGGGAGAGGGGCGGGGGGAGAGGGCGGGCGCTCGCCAAGAGCGAGACGTCACATCCCTCCGATATCGCCCGTCATCTGCCTCACGGCATGATCCATATCAAATCGCGAACGCTTGCTTCGCGGCACAATGTCCCTGAACTCCCAGCCTTCCAACTCCCATCCAAGGTGAGGCCCATGTTCCCCGAATTCCGCGATCAGATAGCCCTCCTCAAAACCCACGACGCCCGCTTTGCGCGGCTGTTTTCCCGCCACAATGAACTGGACCAGGAGCGAGCAACTGATACTCCATTCTTGCTCAGAAGAAGTATCTATAATTGCTCGCCATGAGCAAGGTTTATCGGATCAACGAATTCGCAAAGCGCATCGGACGGGCTCCCAGTACGGTGCGCCGCTGGGAGCGCGAAGG
>NZ_JBIUHC010000178.1:0-19526 GCF_044627735.1 Cupriavidus sp. CuC1
CCACAGCGGAGGAAGGCGGGCGGAACCTGCCTGGGGCCGATGGGGGTGCGGAGGCTGGCACGGCGGCTGTCGGGCAAGCGAAAGCGCAGGCGCCATCGCTGATGGAGGCGGTGGTCGAGAAGGGCAACATGTGGCTGGCGTACCGGAAGGTGGTCAGCAACGGCGGCGCGGCCGGGGTGGATGCCCTGGCGGTGACGGCGTTGCGCGACTGGCTGAAGGTGCACTGGCCGAGCGTCAAGGTGGCGCTGTTGGCCGGCCAGTACATCCCGCAGGCGGTGCGCGCGGTGGACATCCCCAAGCCTGCGGGCGGGGTGAGGACACTGGGCATCCCGACGGTGATCTCATAATGCACCTCTCACAGTTGAATGTTGGAATGTTGCGGCTGAAGATGCCCTGAAGTGCGTATCCAGTTCCGCAGTTGCTGCTCCTTGGCGGGATCCAGGGTGATCCACCACGGGCCCCGCCCGTCGAGCTTACGGGCCTGGACCACCTGACGCTCGATCCAGTAATACACGACGTGCGCACTGACCTCCAGGCGATGGGCGAGCTGCTGTACGGTGATCTCGTCAGGCCGCTTGAAGCTGGTTGACGGAATTCCGTACTGGTAGCGGATCCATTTGACCATGGAGAGCGTGAAGGATCTGCCTAATGGGCTGCGCAAGCCCCCCTGATTAAGGGTCATGACGATTTGACGATCGGATAGATGCTGCGACAGTTCGCGCACCTGCTCGACGAGCACGGCTGGATAGCGCATCGCTTCGGCGGCCGGCTTTGGCAAGTTCACGGTGATGTCAGTACAGGCGCCGCCTTGCCAGCGGATGTGTAGGACGGCCTGTCTCATTGTAGGTAACTTCTCCACCGTGATGTCCCGGACGAGCAGTCGCAACATGCGCTTGCGCTCCTTCGCTGGAGTCGTCGGAGCGCGCCAGAGGCGCGGCAGATCGCCGGCCAGTGCGAGAACCCGAGCCTTCTGCTCGGGCGTGGCGACGCGCGCTTTCTGGTTCTGGAATTGATCGGCCTCAGTCTTGATCGATTCGAGGCGAAGCATCGCGTCGTTCCAGCGCCGCTCGAGGGTGCTCGCGACCAGACGGTTGGCGGGGTCGCATTCCTGATAGCGACGTTCGGCGAGCGCGACCTCGTACTCGGCGCGTTCGATGCGCATGTGCCATTGGCGCATGATGGCGTGATCGCGCTGCTCGAGTTCCTTCAGGGCGGTCAAGGCCAGTTCGAGCTCGGCCGGTTGCAGTGCCTTGAGCACTTCGGCGCCAATCGCGTTGTCGAGCAGGTCGCTGCGCACGCTCATGCAATCCTTGGTCGCTAAACCCTGGCGGCGCTGCGCGCTGCACAAGTACATTGGGTAGATGCCGCCGTTCCCCTAGTACCGTACTGTCAGCGCCCGACCACAGCAGCCACATAGCACCAGCCCCTGAAGCAGCGCTAATCCTTCACGCGCCGGACCACTGAGCACGGTGCCTTCACCGTTCGTCCGGTTGCGCGCCAAGCGTGCCTGGTTGCGCTCAAACTCCTCCGGAGTGATGTATCCCTCGTGATGTTTGGGTAGATGGACGCGCCAGTCCACCTTTGGCACCGGCTGCACGCGCTTATGGACTTCTCCTTCTGGCGTGATGCGCTGGCGGTACTGGTACCGTCCAAAGACATAGATGCCCGCATACGACGGATTCCTGATCAACCCAAGTACGCGTTCGTGCCTCAGACGACCCCAGATGAGTCGACCCGCCCAGGTACCGCCATAGGCGCGCTTGGGAAAGCGCAAGCCACCTTCGGCGAAGCGCTTGACGACCGCATAAGCGCTGCCGGTCTCCTGAAACAGATGAAACACGAGTTGCACAGCGCCGCGCACTTCATCATCGGGATCCAGAACAATGCGGCCGTCATCGTCGTAGCATAAGCCGACGGGCAGCGGAAAGCGCAACTCGCCTTTCTGCGCCTTGTTGAGCTTGCCGCCCTGGAGGCGCCCGCGCAAAAAGTGCAGTTCGGCCTGTGCCATCGTGCCTTTGAGGCCCAGCAGTAGGCCGTCGTTGAAGTCGCCCGGGTCGTAACACCCGTCGGCATCGATGACCAGCGTATGGGTAAGCGCGCACAGCTCGAGCAGGCGATGCCAGTCCAGGTTCGAGCGCGCCAGGCGCGAAACCTCCAGCGCAAACACCGCGCCCACTTGCCCCATCGAGACATCCGCTACTAGCGTCTTGAAGTCCTCGCGGCCCGTCATCTGCGCGCCTGACTGACCGAGGTCCCGGTCCAGGATCTGGATCGACGTTTGCGGCCAGCCCAGCGCCAGCGCCTTGTCCTTCAACGCATACTGGCGCTCGGTGCTCTCCTGATGGTGCCGCACCTGGGCCAGCGTCGACTGGCGGATATAGATGTACGCCGGCTTGCTGTGATGTTGCGGGGTGATCTTGGTGTTCATCGACGGCCTCCTCGGTCGGCTCCAGCGCGGACCCGGCGGTGAGCCAAGCCTCGAGCATGTTGGCGATGAGTACGCCGGCCAATTGCGGGTCGATGGAGTGGGTGAGCGACAGCGGCGCCTGGCTCACCGACGCCCCTTAGAGCGCCTCGCGGCGGCGTAATAGTTCGCGATTGATCTCGCAAATCTCTTCGATGATCTCGCGGACCCGGTGATAGTTCGCCAAGCGTTCGGTGACGTCGGCGTGATCGGCTTGTGGCACGTAGTCCATTTGCGGTCGCCGGCCGGGAAAACTCACCGACAGATAGTACTTGGGGCCATGACCGGGGCCGTCGGCGCACTTGCAGCCAGGTTTGCCGCAGCGCTTGTAGCGCTCGATGAGCGAGCCACGCAAGAGCGTCTCCAACGCCGGCATGTGCCGCAGCAACTGTGCGCGACGCTTGCGTAAGGTAGACGACGGAATATCTTCCATGAGCGGACCACGTTAAAAACTGGTCTGATAGTAGGTCAATGAGATGCATTGATCAAGCTCCTTTGGTTGATGACTTCTTGGAGGACGAAGCGGCAAGCTGGTCGATCAACGCGATCAGCTCCAGCAGCATGCCCAGATCGAAGCGAGACACAGGGACCTCGCAATCGTCTTCGACTGCAGGCGCGCCCCAGTCGGTCCATTCGCGGGCAATGCTGAAGCTGCCGCGTTCTACATGACCCAGGAGCAGTGTGTCGACGCCCGCCACCCGGCGCGTCTTCAGGACTGGAAAACGTTGGCCCCGGAGCGGATGAAACGGATGGCGGATCTCAGCCCATCCCAAATGCTCGTTGAGCGCTTGTGCAGTTCGCGCTGATCGTCCCGACGGTGGTGGACCGGCTGATCCAGCAGGCGCTGCTGCAAGTTCTCCAACCGATCTTTGAGCCGGGGTTCTCCGAGTCGAGCTACGGCTTCAGGCCGGGGCGCAGCGCTCAGCAGGCGGTCTTGCAGGCACAGCGGTATGTGCGGGAAGGCCGGCGCTGGGTGGTGGACATCGACCTGGAGAAGTTCTTTGACCGGGTCAACCACGATATCTTGATGTCGCGGGTGGCCCGGCAAGTGAAGGACGCCCGGGTGCTCAAGCTGATCCGGCGGTGTCTGGAAGCGGGGCTGATGCGTGGCGGGATGGTCGAGGCGAGGAGGCAAGGCACGCCGCAAGGCGGGCCGCTGTCGCCGCTGCTATCGAACATCCTGCTGACGGATTGGGACCGCGAGCTGGAAAGGCGGGGCCTCGCGTTCTGCCGTTACGCGGACGATTGCAATATCTACGTGCGCAGCAAGACGGCGGGGCAGCAGTTGTTGGCCGGTATGACAGCGTTCCTAGCGGAGCGGCTGAAACTGCGGGTCAACGAGGCCAAGAGCGCGTGTGCGCGGCCTTGGGCGCGCAAGTTCCTGGGCTACAGCCTGACAGCCCACCGTCAGGCACGGCTGCGTATTGCGCCGGAAAGCCTGAAAAGGCTGACTGAGCGGGTGCGGGAACTGGTGCGTCCGGGACGGGGCAGGAGCCTGGCCCACACGATAGCGGCGCTGAATCCGGTGCTGCGCGGGTGGATCGGATACTTCCAGTACACGGAAGCGAAAGGCGTGTTGGAGACGCTGGACGGGTGGGTGCGGCGGCGGTTGCGCTGCCTACTATGGCGGCAGGCCAAGAGCCGCGCTACCCGCACTGTGATGCTGCGTCGGCAGGGCTTACCGGAGGATCGCGCGTGGCACTCGGCCCGCAATGGGCAGGGCCCATGGTGGAATGCTGGAGCTCGTCACATGGGCGCGGCCTTCCCGAAGGGCTACTTCGACGCCATGGGGCTGATCTCGCTGCTGGATACTCAGCGGCGCTTGCAGTCTCGTTCATGAACCGCCGTATGCGGAACCGCACGTACGGTGGTGTGAGAGGGCTGAGGGGGTGACCCCTCACCCTACTCGATCCCCCGGGGTGGCGTTCCGGGCTTGCTGTCGCCTTGTCCTGGATCAACCGGGGGAGGGCGGGGCGTGGCGCGCCACGGCCGCGAGGGTAGAATCCCGGGATGGCAAAGCGGCCCGGCGAGTGGCGTTTTGTTATCCTGGCGCGGCGCGCGCATGCGCGCTCAAGACCGCCGGAGCCCGCATACCGAGGATGCCCATGTCACTTGATTCGACCCTTACAACTTCCACGCCCGGCCCGGCCACTGCGCCCGCGTTCAACCTGATCCGGCCACAGCCCTATACCGAGTGGGCCCCGCAGGTCGATGCCGATACCAAGGCCGGGCTGCGCCGCGAGCTGGAGCAGGGCGCCGTGCTGTTCTTCCCGCAGTTGCGCTTCCGGTTCGAGCCTGGCGAAGAGCGCTTCCTGGATAGCCGCTGGTCGGATGGCAAGTCAAAGAACATCAACCTGCGCGCCAACGACCAGGCCGTGCGCGGCGCGACGGGCGGCGAACAGGACCTGCAGGACCTGTACCAGCTGATTCGCCGCTATGCCGAGTACAGCGAGAAGCTGGTGCTCAGCCTGTTCCCGGAATATGGCCCGCATATGGTGCGCGCCGGCACCTCACTGCGCCCGAGCGAGATCGCCGGGCGGCCGGTGAGCTGGCGCAAGGACGACACGCGCCTGCATGTGGACTCCTTCCCGTCCAACCCCATGCTGGGCCAGCGGCTGCTGCGCGTGTTCCACAACATTGACCCGCAGGCGCCGCGCGTGTGGCGGGTGGGTGAGCCATTTGGCGATTTCGCCAAGCGTTTTGTGCCGAAGACCAAGGGCATGTGGCCGGGTCAGGCGCGGGTGATGGAGATGCTGCATATCACCAAGCGCCGGCGCTCCGAGTACGACCATCGGATGCTGCAACTGCATGATCTGGCCAAGGCCGACCTGGAGTATCAGGCCAATGTGCCGCAGCAGGAATTTCATTTCCCGCCGGGCTCGACGTGGATCGTGTTCAGCGACCAGGTGCTGCATGCAGCTATGCGAGGGCGGGCCATGATGGAGCAGACTTATTACCTGTCGCCGAAAGCGATCTCGGACCATACGCATTCGCCGGAGGCGGTGCTGGCGCGGATGCTGGGGCGGCCGATGGTGGTGGGGTCTTAACTTCAAAGGCTTAAAGTCAAAGGCAGTTTCACCTCCCCTGCGGGGAGGCGACCTACTTTCTTGTCTCGCCAAGAAAGTAGGCAAAGAAGGCGACCCGGATGGGGCGAAAGACTCCTCGTCGGCAAGCCAAAAGAGCGGCCGGGACCCAAACTCACATCGCCTTAGGGCGATGCTCAGACATGGGTCCCTCTTTTCCGCTCTTTTGGCTTGCCGACGAGGCGCCGCATAACGGGAGATTCAAACCTTGACGGCTCGCTTCGCATCGCGCGTGGGTGTTTCCCGCCCCTTCGGGCGGGAAACACGGCTACCACAGTTGGTTGATCTTGCCGCTGGTTTGCTCCCCTCTCCCACTTGTGGGAGAGGGGCCGGGGGAGAGGGCGGGCGCTTCAAATGCCACCTGCGCGCCGGAAAAAACCGAAGGCTTCGCTTCAAGTGGCTCCTAGCCAAACCGCCCCTCTCCCCAGCCCTCTCCCCATGAGGGGAGAGGGAGCGACAGCTGTCGTCATGGCGCGCGGCTTTGGCCCGTTCGGCGGCTTCGTTCCACGCCGCAGGTTTTCCTTGTCATTCAGCGCATCAGCAACTTGATCATCGTTTCAAAGCGTTTCCCATAAGGCGGCTTCAGCAGCCCGGCGCCATTGATGCCGGACTGGCGGAAGATCGGCTTGAGCTTGGAGAAGGTCTCAAAGCCAGCCTGGCCGTGATACGCGCCCATGCCGCTGGGCCCCACCCCGCCAAAGGGGAGGTTTTCCTGGGCAATGTGCAGCAGCGTTTCGTTGATGCTGACGCCGCCCGCCACGGTCTGCGCCATCACGTGGTCGATCGTGCGGCGGTCTTTCTCGAACAGGTAGAGCGCCAGCGGGCGTGGGCGGGCGTTGATGTAGTCGATGGCCTCTTCCAGCGTGCGGTAGGTCACCAGCGGCAGCACCGGGCCGAAGATCTCTTCGCGCATCACGGTGGCGTCGGCGGGCACGTCCAGCAGCAGGACCGGGGCCAGCCGGCGGCGCTCCGGGTCCGAGGGCACTTGTGACAGCGGCACCACGCGCGCGCCGGCGCGGGCTGCGTCGCCAACCAGGCTGTCGAGCCGGGCGAAGTGCCGGGGGCTGATGATGGTGGTGTAATCGGGGTTGCCGGCATGGCCGGGGTGGCCCGGCGGGTCGGGGTAGAGCCGGGCGGCGCAGGCGCGTGCGGCTTCGACGAAGGGCTCGCGCAGCGCTTCGGGCAGCAGCACATAGTCCGGCGCGATGCAAGTCTGGCCGGCGTTGAGCAGCTTGCCCACCAGGATGCGTTCGACCGCGCGCTCCAGGTCCGCGCCGGGGCCGACGATGGCCGGCGACTTGCCGCCCAACTCCAGCGTGACCGGCGTGAGATTGGCCGCCGCCGCGCGCATCACATGGTGGCCGACCTGGGTTGACCCGGTAAACAGCAGGTGATCGAAGGGCAGGGCTGAAAAGGCGCTCGCCACTTGCGCGTCGCCATTGACCACCGTGACTTCGTCGGCGGCGAAGGCCTGCTGCGCCAGGTGCGCGAACAGCGCGGCGAAGCGCGGGGTGTACTCGGAGAGCTTGACCATGGCGCGGTTGCCCGCGACCAGCGCGCCCGCCAGCGGGCCCACGGTCAGGTAGAGCGGGTAGTTCCACGGCACCACGATGCCGATCACGCCCAGCGGCTGCGGCATCAGCCGCGACGTGGCGGGCTTGAACCACAGCCCGGTGCGAACCCGCCGCACCCGCATCCAGCGCTTGCCGTGACGCAGTGCATCGTCGATCCCGGCCACGCTGGGAAAGGCTTCGAGCAACGCGGTTTCCTGGCGCGGGCGGTTGCCGAAGTCGGCGCTGATGGCTTGCGAGATCTCGTCCATGTGCTCGGTCACCAGCGTGCGCAGGCGCCGCAGCCGGTCGGCGCGCACTTCCCAGGCCGGAGCCTGGTCGCGCCGCGAGGCGGCGCGCATGGCGTCGAATACGGATGACATCTCGGGCACTTCTCTCATGTCGCGCTCTCCTTGGGGTCGTGCGCTGCCCTTGGCGCGCGCGGCGTCTAGATCCTCGCACCATATGCCATGCGGCTGCGGCTGACAATGGAGGCCGGCCACTAGCCGCGTGCTTCAAACAACCGTATTCAACGCCCCTTCCATCGTCCTTTCCAGTGCCCCGGCAAAGCCCTACACTGATTTCGCGGCATGCACTCGGCGTGCCAGCCAGACCGGGTTGGCCGGCCATGCGCGGCCCGCCCCGAAGCGTTCGGCGCGACCCCGGCACACTGACCTCGGACCAGGCGGGGAGACGGATGGAAACCACCTTTGACTATCTCGTCGTTGGCGGCGGTTCGGCGGGGTGTGCCCTGGCCGGGCGGCTGGCCGACAGCGGCAGCGACAGCGTGGCGGTGCTCGAGACCGGCGGCCACGATCACCATGTGCTGGTGTCGACGCCGGCGGGCTGCGCGGTAATGCTACCGCGCGCTGGCAGCCATAATTACGGCTACCGCACCGTGCCGCAGCCCGGGCTGAACGGGCGCCGCGGCTACCAGCCGAGCGGGCGCGGCCTGGGGGGCAGTTCCTCGCTCAATGCCATGATCTATACGCGGGGCACGCCGGCCGACTACGACCGCTGGGCCTCGGCCGGCTGCGACGGCTGGGCCTGGGACGATGTGCTGCCCTATTTCCGCCGGGCCGAATGCAACGAGCGCGTGGCCGGGCGCGATGACGATCCCTTGCACGGCGGCAGCGGCCCGCTTCATGTGTCGGACCTGCGCACGCCCAATCCCTTTGGCCAGCGCTTTATCGAGGCGGCCCAGCAGGCCGGCTATCGCCGCAACGACGACTTCAACGGCGTGGACCAGGAGGGCGCTGGCTGGTACCAGGTGACCCAGCATGGCGGCGAGCGCTGGAACGCCGCGCGCGCCTACCTGCACCGAGGCGACGCCGCCGACCGCGCCAGCAACGGCGGGCGCGACAACCTGCATGTGATGACGGGCGCGCAGGTGCTGCGCGTCGAGTTCGAGGGCCGCCACGCGGTGGGCGTGACGGTGCGGCTGGATGGCCGCGAGACCCTGTTGCGGGCACGCCGCGAGGTGATCGTGTCGGCCGGCGCGTTCGGTTCGCCGCAACTGCTGATGGTGTCGGGCGTCGGACCTGCCTCGCATCTGCGCGAGCTAGGCATTCCCCTGGTGCACGACCTGCCGGGCGTCGGCGCTAATCTGCAGGACCATCTGGACATCATCGTGCATAAGCGCGTGGCGGCGTCCGAGCTGTTCGGCGTGTCTGTTGGCGGCGCGTTTCGCCTGCTGGCCGAGATCCTGCGCTACCGGCGCGAGCGCACCGGCATGCTGACTTCCAACTTTGCCGAGGCCGGCGCCTTCCTGAAAAGCCACGCCGGGCTGGACGAGCCGGACCTGCAGCTGCATTTCGTGGTCGGCATGGCCGATGACCATATGCGCCGCATCCGCCTGGGCCATGGCTACTCCTGCCACGTTTGCGTGCTGCGCCCGAAAAGCCGGGGCGAGGTACGGCTGGCTTCGCCCGATATCCGCGAGGCGCCGGTGATCGACCCGTGCTTCCTGTCGGACCCGCGGGATCTCGACGGCCTGGTGGCCGGCGTGCGGATCGTGCGCCGCATCCTGGCCCAGCCGCAACTGGCGGCGTTCGGCGGCAAGGAGCTGTATTCGGCGCACTTGCCGGCCGATGGCGGCGACGACAGCGCGATCCGCGCCATGATCCGCGCCCATGCCGACACCATCTACCATCCCGTCGGGACGTGCCGCATGGGCATGGACGAATATGCGGTGGTCGACCCGCAGCTGCGCGTGCGGGGCGTGGAAGGCTTGCGCGTGGTGGATGCGTCGATCATGCCGACGCTGATTGGGGGCAATACCAATGCGCCGGCCATCATGATCGGCGAGCGCGCGCATGACCTGATCCGGCACGGTCCTCGGGTGGTATTGCGGATGGCGGAGATATTGGCGGTGTAAGGGGCGGGGATCCGCCCTCACACCCGTGCTCAGGTTGTCGCCAGGCGGAAGGTCGATACCGTATCGCGCAGCTTGCCGGCCTGGTCATCCAGCGACTGCGCGGCGGCTGCCGCTTCTTCCACCAGCGCGGCATTCTGCTGGGTGACCTCGTCCATCTGGCCCACGGCCTGGTTGACCTGCTCGATGCCCGCGCTCTGCTCATCGGAGGCCGCGGCGATCTCGGCGATGATGTCCGACACGCGCTTCACTGCATTCTGGACTTCGCTCATCGTCTTGCCGGCATCCTCGGCCTGCGCCGAGCCGGTGCGCACGGTGTTGACCGAGCTGTCGATCAGGTCCTTGATTTCCTTGGCGGCGCTGGAAGAGCGCTGCGCCAGGCTGCGCACCTCGCCCGCCACCACCGCGAAGCCCCGGCCTTGCTCGCCGGCGCGCGCGGCTTCCACCGCGGCATTGAGCGCCAGGATGTTGGTCTGGAAGGCGATGCCCTCGATCAGGCTGGTGATCTCCGCGATGCGGTTGGAACTGGTGCTGATCGCGCCCATGGTTTGCACCATCTGCTGCACGGCGGTGCTGCCGTGCTCGGCCACGCTGGCGGCGTTGCCGGCCAGGCCGCTCGCCTGGCGCGCGTTGTCGGCGTTCTGGCGCACGGTGGTGGTCAGCTCTTCCATGCTTGATGCGCTCTGCTCCAGCGAGGCAGCCTGCTGCTCGGTCCGCGCCGACAGATCGGTATTGCCCGCGGCGATCTGGCGTGCCGCCACGCCGACGGATTCCGTCGAATGGCGCACTTCGCGCAGCGCCACCGCCACGCGTTCCAGCAGGCGGTTGAAGGCGGCCGCGGTACGGCCAATCTCGTCCATGCGTCCGACCGGCGCGCGGCGTTCGAGGTCAAGCGACTCGCTGACGTATTCCAGGGTGTGCTCGATCTCGGCCAGGCTGCCGCGGATACGGCGGTACAGGGTGGCGGCGAGGAAACCGGTCACCAGCACCGCCATGGCGATGATCGCCGAGAACGCCGTTACCGCCGTGTGGTATTGCGCGCGGTTGCTCGTCACGGCATGGTCGCCGAGGTCGCCGTTATACGTAATGTGATCGTCGATCGCTTTGCGCAAGGCAATCGACGCATCGTTCAGCTCGCCGCTCACCAGCATGTCCCGGACTGCGCCGAAGTCGTTGGCGCGCGATTTCTCCAGCATGGCGGCACGCCCTTCGCGGTAGCGCTTGAGCGCGGCGCGGTCGGCGTCGAGCATCTTGCGATCGGTATCGTCGCTGATGTCGTCGCGCTCGTACTTGGCGGCCGTGGCGTCGAACTTCTCGTCAGCGCGAGCCAGCGCCGCTTCGGCCTCGCTCTTGGCCTTGGCATCATCGCTCATGGCGTGCTGGTAGAGCGCGATGCGCATGGCGTTGACGTTGTCCTTGAGGCTGCCAAGGGTGCGCACGCTGCCCAGGGTGTTGTTGTTGAAGTACTCGAAGCGCTGCTCCGACTGGCTGAGCTGCCAGATGCCGCCAAGGCCGACCACGAGCAAGGCGAGTAAGGCTAGGGATAAGGAAAGCAGCAGGCGTTGGCTGATGTTCATGTCGGGATGTCGGCACCCCGCATGGCAGGGCGCTCCGCTGATGAGTAAAGGGGATGAAAGGGGATTAATGGGCACCTATGTATTAAATGTATGCCCTTAGTGTCATAGGGTTTACGGCAGGTCTTGTCCCACTTGTAGCGGACGAGGCAAATTAATATGTGGAGGGGTGTGGCGAGCCTTGGGGGGAGGCCCAGCACCAGGCGTGAGCGCCGCCACGAGCAGACGCGATGCCACCACGCGCCGGCATGCCGGCGCGTTGCCGTGCTATCTGGCAGGGGCCGCCAGTGGTCCAGGCGCTTTGACGCGCCGGTGGCGTCAGGCCGGCCAGGCGCGCGCCACCACGCTTGCCAGTGCGGCGTCATCGCCCTCCAGCGTGCCGAACACGCGGCCGTGCTGGCGTCCCAGCCGGCTGGCGGCGAAGCGCTCGGCATCGTCAGCATCGGCGTGGGCGAGCATCAGCGCCGCCTGCGCGGTCAGCACCAGGCCCTGGGCAAAGCGCCGCGCGCCGGCTTCCAGGTGATCCGGCGCGTCGCGCAGCATCGCCTGCAGCGAGGCGAGTTCGGCCCGCACCGCCGGATGGCCGCCGGCGCGCCGGGCGAGGTCCTGCAACAACCGGGCGGCGTCCTCGGGGTTGCGCTGGAGCGCGCGCAGCACGTCCAGGCACATGATGTTGCCGGAGCCCTCCCAGATCGAGTTGACCGGCGCCTCGCGGTACAGCCGCGCCATCGGGCCCTCCTCGACGTAGCCATTGCCGCCCCACACCTCCATGGCTTCGCCGGTGACCTCGATGGCGCGCTTGCAGATCCAGAACTTGGCCGCCGGCGTGACGATGCGCTTCCACGCGGCGGCCAGCGGATCGGCGTCGGCCCGCTCGAAAGCGTGCGCCAGCTCCATCATGAGCAGGGTGGCGGCCTGGCTTTCCAGCGCCAGGTCGGCCAGCACATTGCGCATCAGCGGCTGGTCCGCCAGCAGGCGGCCGAAGGCCATGCGGTGCCGCGCGTGGTGGATGGCCTGCACCAGCGCCGCGCGAATGATGGCGGCGCTGCCGATCACGCAGTCCAGCCGGGTATAGGTGGCCATTTCGATGATGGTCGGGATGCCGCGGCCTTCCTCGCCGATCAGGATGCCAGTGGCCTCAAGGAATTCCACTTCGCTGCTGGCGTTGGAGCGGTTGCCCAGCTTGTCCTTGAGGCGCTGGATCTGCACCGGGTTCTTGCTGCCGTCGTCGCGAAAACGCGGCACGAAGAAGCAGGACAGTGGCCCGTCCTCGGCGCCCATGCGCGCCACCACCAGGTGGGCATCGCACATCGGCGCGGAGAAGAACCACTTGTGGCCGGTGAGCGCATACTCGGCGCCGCGGCCCTCGCCGCGCATGGGGCGTGCGACGGTGGTGTTGCTGCGCACATCGGAGCCGCCCTGCTTTTCCGTCATGCCCATGCCGATCATCACGGCGTGCTTGTCGCGCCAGGGCAGGTCGCGCGGATCGTGCTCGGTGGCGAACAGCTTCGGCCCCAGTTCCGCGAACAGCGACGCTTCCTTCTGCAGCACCGGGATGCTGGCGAAGGTCATGGTGGGCGGGCACAAGGATCCGGACTCGGCCTGCGCCTGCAGGAAGTAGCCCGCCGCGCGCGCCACCCACGCGCCGTCGCGGGGCTGCGCGAACGGCAGCGCCTGCAACTGCTGGCTGCGCAGCAAGGCCAGCAACGCATGCCATGCGGGCGGAAATTCCACTTCGTCGATGCGCTCGCCGGTGCGGCTATGCGTATGCAGTTCCGGCGAGTGGCGATTGGCCTCGGCCGCCCACTGCTGCACATCGGGTTTGCCCAGGCGGGCGCCGAAGACCTCCAGCGCACCGGCGTGCCAACCGCCGCCAAGCCGTTCCAGCGCGGCCCGCAACGCGGGATCGCCGGTGAACAGGTTGTAGTCGGTCAGGTCCGGGACCTGGTTGAACACGCGGTGGGTGGCGGCTTCGGTCATGAGGTCTCCTGTGCAGTCTTCTGCGAGCGTTGCGCATGGGCATGTCTGATTGCATGGTAGAGCAAGCGGCGGGCTATGTGCTGGGGCGGCAAGCCCCGCAAAGGGGCTTGCTCGGAGTGCCGGGGCCAGCGCTTGACCGTCGTCCTGCACTGCAACAAGGGGATAAGCCCACTGAAACGCACGACACTCCAGATTGAAACAGGGGTGGTCAAGCTCCAAGCCTTGTGCTTAAATTCACCCCGTTGGATGAAACAGGGGTGCCGTACGGATGGGCCGTGCGGCTGAGAGAGTCCCTTCGAACCCGATCCGGCTAGTACCGGCGTGGGAAGTTTCATGGTTACCGAACAGCTCCTGCCTTCTCCAAGGCACATGACCCGGCCACACCGCCGCGGCCATGCTCACAGGGCTCCTGGTTTCGTCCATCCCCGCAAGAGAGAGGACGACACCCATGGCCCGCACAAATTCCGCCCCCGCCGCATCTTTCGAGTCGCTTGAAACCGATCTCGACAAAAAGTTCGCCTATCCGGCATCCAGCAAGACCTACCTGACCGGCAGCCGCCCCGATATCCGCGTACCGCTGCGCACGATCCTGCAGACGTCCACGCGCACGGACAAGGGCGAGATGTCCAATCCGCCGATTCCGGTGTACGACACCTCGGGCCCGTACAGCGATCCGGACATCCATATCGACCTGAAGTCGGGCCTGCCGTCGGTTCGCGGCAAGTGGATCGAAGAGCGCGGCGACACCGAAGTGCTGCCCGGCCTGTCGTCGGAATATGGCCTGGCGCGCGCCGCCGATCCGGCCACCGCCCACCTGCGCTTTGCCCAGCTGACCAACCCGCGCCGCGCCAAGGCCGGCGCCAATGTGTCGCAGATGCACTATGCGCGCCGCGGCATCATCACGCCCGAGATGGAATACGTGGCGCTGCGCGAGTCGCTGAACCTGCAGGCGCTGTACGACAAGCCCGAATACAAGGCGCTGCTGCGCCAGCACCCCGGCAATGCGTTGGGTGCGTCGCTGCCGCTGCGTCCGGAAGACATGACGCCGGAATTCGTGCGCCGCGAAATCGCCTCCGGCCGCGCGATCATTCCCGCCAACATCAACCACACCGAGCTGGAGCCGATGGCGATCGGGCGCAATTTCCGCGTCAAGATCAACGGCAACCTGGGCAACTCTGCCGTGACGTCGTCGCTGGCCGAGGAAGTGGAAAAGATGGTGTGGTCGATCCGCTGGGGCGCCGACACCATCATGGACCTGTCCACCGGCAAGCACATCCACGAAACCCGTGAATGGATCCTGCGCAACTCACCGGTGCCCATCGGCACGGTGCCCATCTACCAGGCCCTGGACAAGACCGGCGGCGTCGCCGAGGACCTGACCTGGGAAATGTTCCGCGACACGCTCGTCGAGCAGGCCGAGCAGGGCGTGGACTACTTCACCATCCACGCCGGCGTGCTGCTGCGCTATGTGCCGATGACCGCGGACCGCGTCACCGGCATCGTCTCGCGCGGTGGCTCGATCATGGCCAAGTGGTGCCTGGCGCATCACAAGGAAAACTTCCTGTACACGCACTTCGACGAGATCTGCGAAATCATGAAGGCGTACGACGTGTCGTTCAGCCTCGGCGATGGCCTGCGTCCCGGCTGTATCGCGGACTCCAACGACGACGCCCAGTTTGGTGAGCTGCGCACGCTCGGCGAGCTGACCGACAAGGCCTGGAAGCACGATGTGCAGGTCATGATCGAAGGCCCGGGCCACGTGCCGCTGCAACGCATCCAGGCCAATATGGATGAAGAGCTCAAGCACTGCTTTGAGGCCCCGTTCTACACGCTCGGACCGCTGGTGACCGACATCGCCCCTGGCTACGACCACATCACCAGCGGCATCGGCGCGGCCAACATCGGCTGGATGGGCACGGCCATGCTGTGCTACGTCACGCCGAAGGAACACCTGGGCCTGCCGGACAAGGAAGACGTGCGCGAAGGCATCATCACCTACAAGATCGCTGCCCACGCAGCCGACCTTGCCAAGGGCTGGCCCGGCGCGCAGCTGCGCGACAACGCGTTGTCCAAGGCGCGCTTCGAGTTCCGCTGGGAAGACCAGTTCAACCTCGGCCTGGACCCGGAACGCGCGCGTTCGTACCACGACGCCACGCTGCCGGCCGAAGGCGCCAAGATCGCGCATTTCTGCTCGATGTGCGGTCCCAAGTTCTGCTCGATGAAGATCACGCAGGAAGTGCGCGACTACGCCGCCTCGCTCAAGCCCGAAGCCGAGCAAGGCATGCAGGAAAAGTCGATCGAGTTCGTCAAGAGCGGCAGCAAGATCTACTCGTAAGGCGTAGGACCATGGTGCGGCGCATGCCCGTGCAGCGCCGCACGCGAAGTACCGTGCCCCTTCCCCGAAGGGGCGCGCCATGACTTATAGGAGGCCGGTGCTCGCCGCGCCGTCGCGGCGAGCATCGGCACAACCATCCCCATGACAGTGCAGTCGTTTGATGTGGCCGTGCTCGGCGCCGGCCTGGCCGGGCGCCTATCCGCCTGGCAACTGGTGCGTGCCGGCCTGCGCGTGGCGCTGGTCGAGCGCGGCGGCCCCGACGGCGTTGGCTCGGCCGCGCATGTCGCCGCGGCGATGCTGGCGCCCCTGGCGGAATCCGCCATTGCCGAGCGCCGCATCGTCGAGCTCGGCACCGCCAGCGTCGACCTCTGGCGCGCCTGGGTCGCCGAAATGCCGGAGCCCGTGTTCTTCCAGGAAGACGGCACGCTGGTGGTATGGCATACCCGCGACCGCAGCGAGATGTCGCTGTTCACCAGCCGGGTGCGCGCCGTGGCGCCGCCCGAACTGGTGGCCGAGCGCATGCGCGCGCTGGACGGCAATGGCGTGGCCGCGCTCGAGCCCGCGCTCGCGGGCCGCTTCTCCCAGGGGCTGCTGCTGGCCGGCGAAGGCCAGCTCGACAACCGCGGCACGCTGCGCGCATTGCTGGCCTGCGCGGTTGCCAGCGGCCTGCATTGCGTCTGGGAAGCCGGTGAAATCGAAAGCGGCGACCTGCCGGAGCTTGGCATCCGCGCACGCGTGGTGCTGGATTGCCGCGGCCTGGGCGCCCGCGCCGCGTGGCCGGGACAGCCCGCCGCGCACGGCAGCATGCCGGGATTGCGCGGCTTGCGCGGAGAAGTCGTGCGTGTGCATGCGCCGGAGGTCAAGCTGCATCGCCCGGTGCGCCTGCTGCACCCGCGTTACCCGATCTATATCGCGCCCAAGCCCAATGACCTCTATGTGATCGGCGCCACCGAACTCGAGAGCGAAGACGATTCGCCGATGAGCGTGCGCTCCGCGCTGGAGCTGCTTTCCGCGGCGTACTCGCTGCACCCCGCCTTTGGCGAGGCGCGCGTGCTTGAACTCAATGTGCAGCGCCGCCCGACGCGGCCGGACCACCTGCCGGCCATCCGGGTCGACCAGCATGCCCGCATCGTGCGGCTCAATGGCCTGTACCGGCACGGCTTCCTGATCGCCCCGGCGGTCACCGAGGCCGCCTGCCAGGTGGTGCGGGCCCTGCTCGACGACGATCCTGCCGCGCATGCCGTGCCCGCTTCGGTGCGCTGGCCAGGCATGATCGCGGCTGTGCTCGATACCGTCGCCGGCTCTCCGGTGCTGCACTGAACGACAATGACCATGGATATCCTGCTCAACGGCCGCCCGCTCGCCCTTGCCGATAACGCCACACTGGCCGACGCAGTCGCGGGCGCGGGCGTCGCGCCGCCCTTTGCCGCCGCGCTCAACGGCCAGTTCGTGCCACGCGCCGCGCATGCGGCCACCGTGCTCGCCGCCGGCGATCGTATCGACCTCGTGCAACCCGTGACGGGAGGCTGACCCCAAATGACCTTCAATACCGCTGAACCCCGCCGCGACCTGTTCGCCGACCCCTTCGTGCTCTATGGCGAGTCGTTCGCCTCGCGCCTGTTGCTGGGTACCGCGCGCTATCCGTCTCCCGCCACGCTCCAGGCCGCGGTGGAAGTGGCCCGGCCCGCCATGCTGACGGTGGCGCTGCGCCGCCAGGGCTCGGTCGGCGATGGCGAGGGCGGCCAGGCTTTCTGGCAGATGCTGCGCTCGCTGAACGTGCCGGTGCTGCCCAATACTGCCGGCTGCATGGCGTCGCAGGAAGCCATCACCACCGCCATGATGGCGCGCGAAGTGTTCGAGACCGACTGGATCAAGCTTGAGCTGGTGGGCGACGATTACACGCTGCAGCCCGATACGCTCAACCTGCCCGCCGTGGCCGAGACGCTGATCAAGGAAGGCTTCAAGGTGCTGCCGTACTGCACCGAGGACCTCGTGCTGTGCCGCCGCCTGCTGGACGTGGGCTGCCAGGCGCTGATGCCCTGGGCCGCGCCGATCGGCACCGGCAAGGGCGCCGTCAACCCGCACGCCATGCGCCTGTTGCGCGAACGCCTGCCGGATACCCCGCTGATCGTCGACGCCGGCCTCGGCCTGCCGTCGCACGCAGCCCAGGTGCTGGAGTGGGGCTACGATGGCGTGCTGCTGAACACCGCCGTGGCGCAGGCCGCCTATCCGGTCAACATGGCACGCGCCTTCGCGCTGGCGGTGGACGCGGGCCGCACCGCTTACCTGGCCGGCCCCATGCCGGAGCGCGATATCGCGCAGGCCAGCACGCCGGTGGTGGGCATGCCATTCTGGCACGCCGAAAGCGCGGAGGACCGCGCATGACCCGCAATCTTCTCCCGGCCGGCATCGACGCCGCGCTGCGCGACACGCTGCTGGCACGCTATGGCGCCACCTTCGGCACCAGCGACAAGGCCTGGCGCGCGTGGGCGCGCGGCGATGCGCCCGCAGCGCTTGGCGATGCCGACGTGGTGCTGTTCGACGGCGAAGCCGACGAGGCCACGCTCGCACGCATTGCCGCCGCCGGCGCCATCGCCATCGAGAGCGACCGCGAAGGCGGGCAGTGGAGCGACACCGTGCGCTCGCCGATGGGCACCTGGGTCTTCAGCGCGCATGCCGACGACGACACCGCGCATTCGCCGGCCTTCGTCGCCGTGCTGCTCGCTTGCCTGGCGCTGCATTTCCCTGCGCACGACGCGCTCTGCCTGGCGCGCGCCTGGCAGCCGGGCTCGCTCGACTGGCCGGTGGGCTTCGCGCGCTTCCCGCAGGTGCGCCACGCCGCCCTGGTAGCGCCGGAGTTGCGTGCGGAGCCGTTTGCGCCATGCCCGCCACTGGGTTTGTACGCGGTGGTGCCCAGCGCTGAATGGATCGAACGGCTGGTGCCGCTGGCGGTGCCCACCGTGCAGCTGCGCTTCAAGTCCGACGATGCGCAGGCCGTGCGCAGCGAGATCGAGCGCGCCGCCAGGGCCGCGCGCGGCAGCGCCTCGCGCCTGTTCATCAACGACCACTGGCGTGCCGCCATCGACTACCACGCCAGCCAGGGTGGCGACAGTGGCATCTACGGCATCCACCTCGGCCAGGAAGACCTCGACGAAGCCGACCTCGACGCGCTGCGCGCCTCCGGGCTGCGCCTTGGCGTATCCACGCACGGCTATGCCGAGATGCTGCGCGTGGCCACCATCGGGCCGAGCTACCTGGCGCTGGGTGCGATCTTCCCGACCACCACCAAGGTCATGCCGACCGCGCCGCAGGGTTTGGGCCGCTTCCATGCCTACGTCAAGCTGATGCAGCCGGTGGTGCCCTCGCTGGTGGGCATCGGCGGTGTCGATGCGGCGCGGCTGCCGGAGGTGCTGGCTGTCGGCGTTGGCAGCGCCGCCGTGGTGCGGGCCATTACCGAGGCGGCCGATGTGCCGGCTGCGGTGGCGAATCTGGTGGGGATGTTTCCGGCGGCTTGATGTGCGTTGGGTGTGGCGTTGGCGCTCGAACGTCAAAAGGTCAAAAGCTGAAAGTCAAAGGCAGTTTCACCTCCCCTGCGGGGAGGCGACCTACTTTCTTGTCTCGCTCGCGGCGTGTGTCAAGGTAATTGTCGGTGTGCCAAGAAGGAAAGCGACAGTACGTCGTCGTACATGCTGTATCTGTGATGAGGGTAGGCCCCTCGGTTTCGCCGATCAGGCGGTGATACCAAACCACCCTGAGCTGCAGCCGTTAAGAGCGGTTGTGGTGAGCGTCAAGGGAAAAGGCGGGATGAATCTCGTCAGGTAGGCAAGGAGGAGGCGAACGCAAGTGAACCATCGAAGAAGTGTCGAGAATTGCAATGATGTCAAAACCGAGGGCTCGACAACACCTCGGGATAAGTCAGACGGCAACCTGGAGGTGGGTCTGACGGCATCCGGCATAGAGATGGCGCGACCTTCCTGCAGGCATGGATACGGAACTTGGGAACCTGTCGTCTCGATGCTAAGGGAGAAACTCAAGCGGAGAACCCGTGAGAGTCAGAGTACCAATGCGAGGCACAGGGGCGGAGTCATGCGTAGTGTGCGCTGAGCAGCGCGTTGTTCAGGAGGGTTGAAGTCCCTCTGGCGCCCGGATGAGGGGTGCCATATCCG
>NZ_JBIUHC010000179.1:0-19265 GCF_044627735.1 Cupriavidus sp. CuC1
TTTCATCTTTATCTGCGGACGATCGCGCCGTGGTGCCTTTCAGTTGCAGCGAAAGACCCGAGGCGATCGCATGCGGGCGAAGCTCAGGCAGGTCAAGGAGGAGCTCCGGAGGCGCATGCACGAGCCGATTCCTGCACAGGGACGTTGGCTCAAGCAGGTGGTGCGCGGCTACTTCGCATATCACGCTGTACCCACGAACTCGCGAGTGCTTGGCGCATTCCGCTATCACGTCACTGACCTATGGCGGCGCACGCTCCGGCGACGCAGCCAGAAGGACGCAATGACATGGGAGCGAATGAACCGGCTCGCAGATGCTTGGCTCCCGCAACCTCGAATCCTCCATCCATGGCCCGATCAGCGCTTCGCCGTCAAACACCCGAGGTAGGAGCCCGGTGCCCGAATTGGGCACGCCGGGATCTGTGCGGGGGGTGCTCAGTAATGGGCATTCCTACCGCGATCTAAGCCACCCCTCTCCCTCTCCCCGTGAGGGGAGAGGGAGAGACAGCCGTCGTCATGGCACGCGGCTTTGGCCTGTTCGGCGGCTTCGGCGAATGCATCAGGTCTGTCAGCTTGCTGACAAAGCCGGATCTGCGTTGTCGTGCACACCCCTCTCGCCAACCCGGAGCCCGGGGCTTTGCAGGCAAGCGCTTGAACAGCTTGGTATGCATGGGGGTGTCTCCTCCGGGATGCATGGTGCCCGGATACGGGCGCGGCGGCCGGTATGGTCCGGCTCTACCTGTCCACCGCTGCAACGGCAACGCCTTTAGCGCGGCGTCATGCGGATCGCGCCGTCGAGGCGGATCGTCTCCCCGTTGAGCATGGCGTTCTCCAGGATATGCAGCGCGGTCGAGGCAAATTCATCGGGCAGGCCCAGCCGCGCCGGGTGCGGCACCGAGGCCCCGAGCGAGGCGCGCACGTTCTCCGGCAGGCGGGCCAGCAGCGGGGTGTCGAACAGGCCGGGCGCGATGGTGCAGACGCGGATCATCCGCTGCGCCAGGTCGCGTGCCGCCACCAGCGTCATGCCGACGATGCCGGCCTTGGCCGACGCATAAGGGATCTGCCCGATCTGGCCTTCATACGCGGCTACCGAGGCAGTCAGCACGCAGGCGCCGCGCTCACCATCGACCAGCTCGTTGCGGGCCATGCGGGCCGCGGCCAGGCGCAGCGTGTTGAAGGTGCCGACCAGGTTGATGCGCACGATCGATTCGTATTTCTCCAGCGAGCCGGGCTGGCCGTCCTTCTCCACCAGGCGCACCGGGCCGCCCACGCCGGCGCAATGGATCAGCGCGCGCATGGTGCCGAGCGCGTCGGCCGCGTCGAACACGCGGGTCATCTGCGCGGTGTCGCAGACATTGGCCTGGACAAAGCGGGCGAGATCGCCGAGCTCTTGCACGGCGGCGGCGCCGTTCTCTTCGGACAAGTCGGCGATCACCACGGCAACGCCGCGCTCGGTGAGGCGGCGGGCGCAGGCGAGGCCCAGCCCGGAGGCGCCGCCGGTGACAACGGCGGACATGTTGGCAAGCTTCATCTTGTGTCTCCTGGTTCCAGGTATCAATGCTGTATGCGTATTGGCTCAGAGCCGTTCGATGATGGTGGCGTTGGCCATGCCCCCAGCCTCGCACATCGACTGCAGGCCGTAGCGCCCGCCGCCGTCTTCCAGCGCGTGCAGCATCGTGGTCATCAGGCGCGCGCCCGAGGCGCCCAGCGGATGCCCGAGCGCGATCGCGCCGCCACGCGGATTCAGGCGTGCCGGGTCGGCGCCTAGCGCGCGTTGCCATGCCAGCGGCACGCAGGCAAAGGCCTCGTTGATCTCGTAGTGTGCAATCGCATCGAGGTTGAGGCCGCTCTTTTCCAGCGCGCGCTTGCTGGATGGAATCGGCGCGGTCAGCATGGTCAGGGGGCTGTCGCCGCAGGCATCGAACGCAATGAAGCGCGCGCGGGCGTTCAGGCCGAGGCGGGAGGCGGCGCGCTCGCTCATCAGCAGGATGGCGGCGGCGCCGTCGCTGATCTGCGAGGCATTGCCGGCGGTCACATGCCAGCCGATCTGCGGGAAGCGCTGGCCGAGCGCTTCGTCGCGGAAGGACGGCGCCAGCGTGGCCAGGCGCTCGGCGGTGGTGGTGGGGCGGATGGTTTCATCGTGCTCGACGAGGCCCGCGGCGGTACGGACCGGCAGGATCTCGCGGCGGAAGGCGCCGGCTTCTCGCGCCTGGTGCGCGCGCTGGTGCGATTGCGCGGAGTATTGGTCGAGATCGTCGCGCGACAGTTCCCACTGCGCCGCGACCAGCTCCGCCGCCACGCCTTGCGACACCAGCCCGGGCGCGTAGCGCGCCTCGAACGACGGGCCATACGGATTCTGGCCGATGCGCCCCGAGCCCATCGGCACGCGGCTCATGGATTCGATGCCGCAGGCAATCACGATGTCGTAGGCGCCCGCCATGATGCCTTGCGCGGCAAAATGCACGGCCTGCTGGCTGGACCCGCATTTGCGGTCGATGGTGGTGGAGGGCACATGTTCGGGGAACCCCGCAGCCAGCCACGCCACGCGGCCGGGCGTGGCCGATTGCTCGCCGACCTGGCTCACGCAGCCGGTGATGACGTCTTCCACCAGCCCGGGGTCCAGCTTGTTGCGCTCGACCAGCCCGGCCAGCACCTGTGCCAGCAATTCCGTGGAATGGAGTTCGGTGAAGGCGGAGCCGGGCTTGGAGCGGCCCATGGGCGAACGGATGGCGTCGACGATGACGGCTTGCTGCATGGTGGGTCTCCGGATGTCTCTTGATGGATGTGGGAACGACGCTGGATCAGCTGCCGGTGAACTCGGGCTTGCGCTTCTCCAGGAAAGCCGACACCGCTTCCCGGTGGTCCGAAGTCTGGTGCGACAACGCCTGGAAGCCGGCCGACAATTCCAGCAAGGTATCCAGGCGTGTATGCAGCGCCTCGCGCAACAGGCGCTTGGCCAGCCGCACCGCATGCGGTGGATTGGCGGCGATGCGTTCGGCCAGTTCATTGGCCGTGGGCAGCAGTTGATCCGGCGGCACCACGCGAGAGACCAGGTTCCACTCCAGCGCCTGGCGCGCATCGATGACCTGGCCGGTGAAGGTCAGCTCCGCGGCGCGTGCAAGGCCGATCACCCGCGGCAGCAGCCATGCGCCACCATCGCCCGGAATGATCCCCAGCTTGACGAAGCTCTCGGCAAACTGCGCCTGCTCCGAGGCGATGCGCATGTCGCACATGCAGGCCAGGTCCAGGCCCGCGCCCATGGCCGCGCCATTGACGGCGGCGATCACCGGCACCTCCAGGTTGAACAGCGCCAGCGGCAGCCGCTGGATGCCCAGGCGGTAGTCCTGGCGAATCTCCATGCCGGGCACCTGGCCCGAAGCCTGGCGCTCCATGTCGCGGATATTGCCGCCCGAGGAGAACGCGGTGCCGGCGCCGGTGATGATCACCGCGCGTACGCTGCCGTCACGGTGGATACGGTCGATGGCCTCCAGGAAGTCGGCCACAGCGGTGTTGCCGGTGAGGGGATTGCGCCGCTCCGGTTCGTTCATGGTCAGGGTCACGATGTGGCCCTGCTGCGCGTAGCGCAGGAAGCTTGTCATGCTGGTCTCCGGTCGTTGTAGTCGTTGGCCGGCGCCGAGCGGCGCCGCCGACATTGGCTTATCCCAAAAGGCTAAGGGAGCGCGCCCCCGGGTGTCCAATATTCATTTGGGCTGCACTGATATCCGCCGTATATCAGCGCAGCCGCGCATCGGTCCCCGCCGCATCCGCATTCAAGGCCAGCCCGCAAGCTTGCCAACTTCTACCGGCGAGGGTTCGTGTGCCGAATGCACCGCCCGATACCTGCTTCGATTGCTTTGTACGGTGATAATTTGCATCCTAACTATATGGCTGCTATCATTCCGTCCATGCCTTCAATCGACACCCTCCGTTTCGCCTTTACCGGCCAGCTCATGCTGGCCGGCCGCCAATGGCGCCACATTTCCCAGGGTGCCGTCACCGCCTACGGTATTTCCGCCGCCGCCGCGGGGCCCTTGCTGTTTATCCGCCGCCTTGGCGGCGGCGTGCGCCAGGTCACCTTGGCGGACTATGTCGGGCTGGAAGGCGCATCGCTGGTGCGCCTGGTTGACCAGCTCTCCGCGGCGGGCCTTGTGCGCCGGGAAGTGGATGCGAACGATCGCAGGGCCAATGCGCTCTGGCTCACCGATGCCGGCGAGGCCCTTGCCGAAAAACTCGAGGCTGAGCTCAAGCATCTGCGGGCCCGCGTCTTTGCTGACATCAGCGAACAGGATTTCGAGGGCGCCATGCGCGTGCTCAATGCGCTCGCCCGCGCAGCCGAGTCCACCCCCAACACCGTTTCCGGGTCGTAAGAACATGGTTAGCTGGCCCACCGGACGGGATTGGATCTTTTCCCTCAAAGCCTTTGCTGCGGCCATGCTGGCGCTGTTCATCGCGCTGTACCTCGGCCTGCCGCGCCCGTACTGGGCCATGGCCTCCGTGTATATCGTGGCGCATCCGCTCACCGGCGCGACGCGTTCCAAGGCGCTGTATCGCGTGCTTGGCACGCTGCTTGGCGCAGCCGCATCCGTGGCCATCGTGCCGCCGCTGGTCAATGCGCCGGTGCTGCTGATGGCTGCGGTGGCGCTATGGACCGGCATCCTGCTCTATGTCGCGCTGCTGCACCGTACGCCGCGCAGCTATGTGTTCATGCTGGCGGCCTATACGCTGCCGATGGTGGCCTTGCCCTCGGTGAGCGATCCCGGGGGCGTGTTCGATATCGCCGTGGCGCGGGCCGAGGAGATCTGCCTGGGCATCCTGTGCGCGAGCATCGTCGGCTCGACCATCTTCCCCGCCAAGGTAGCCACGGTGCTCGGCCAGAAATCCGGCCAGTGGCTGGCGGACGCCGCGCTGTGGGCCACCGATATGCTCTCGGCCCATCCGGCCGCGAAGGTGTCGCGCCATCACAGCCGCCATCGCCTGGCCGCCGACATCCTCGCGCTCGACCAATTGATCAGCCATCTCTCCTACGACGCCGAGAGCGCCGCGCGCGTGAAGCACGCGCAGGAGCTGCGTGGCCGCATGACCATGCTGCTGCCCGTGCTGTCGTCGCTGGCCTCCGTGGTGGATGCCTTGCACCAGCACGCCGCCGGCATTCCGCAGCGCCTGTCGCACAATATGGCGCTGGTGTCGGCGTGGATCAGCGCGGGCGCGCAGGCGCCGCTGCCGGCGTTGCAGCTATCCCCGGACGCGCCCATCGCCGACGCCGGCCTGGAGCCCGGCAGTGCCGGGCCTGACTGGCCCTCGGCACTGGCCGCCACCGCCGAGGGCCGCCTGCGCGAGCTGATGGAGTTGTGGCAGGACTGCGTATCGCTGCAGCGTCGTATCGGCGAGGCGGCACCGGAGGGCGACTGGGCGCCCGTGTTCCAGCGCTGGGGCGTGGGCGCCGCGCGCCACTACGATCACGGCATGCTGTTGTTCTCCACCGCCACGACGGCGCTGGCGATCTTCAGCATGGGCATGGTGTGGATCTGGACGGGCTGGGCGGATGGTGCCGGCGCGGTCGCGCTGGGCGCGGTGTCGTGCTGCTTCTTTGCCGCGATGGACGAGCCGGCGCCCATGATCCGCTCGTTCTTCCGCTGGAACGTGGTCTGCCTGGTGCTCGCCACTATCTACCTGTTCGTGGTCCTGCCGAACGCGCACGATTTCGAAATGCTGGTGCTGATGTTCGCGGTGCCTTACCTGATCATCGGCGTGATGATGGCGCAGCCCCGGCTCGCGCTGATCGCCATGCCGCTGGCCGTGGTCACGGCCAACGATATCGGCATCCAGGGCGCCTACAACGCCGACTTCAACGCCTTTTTCAATGGCAACGTGGCCGGCATCGCCGGCATCCTGTTCGCACTGGTGTGGACCCTGGTGGCGCGGCCGTTCGGGACCAAGGCCGCGGTGCGGCGGCTGGTGCGCGCCAGCTGGGGCGACATCGCCCGCAACGCCACCGGGCGCGAGCCGGGCGAGCACGCGCACTTGCGTGCCCGCATGCTGGACCGCCTGGCGCAACTGGTGCCGCGGCTGGCGGCCAGCGAGGATGAAACCACCGGCGACGGTTTTACCGAAGTGCGCGTGGAACTCAGCACGCTGGCGCTGCAGCGCGAACTGTCCGCGCTGGCGCCGGAGCACCAGCACTCGGTGCGCCGCGTGCTGCAGGGCATCGCCAGCTACTACCAGGCACGCCTGGATGCCCGTGCCGACACGCCGCCGCAAGTGCTGCGCGACCGGCTGGGCAAGGCGATCCGCAAGGTTGCCTCGCGCGCCGACCACGCTTCGCGCGAAGCCTTCGCCGCGCTGGTGGAGATGCACGTCGCGTTGTTTTCGGCAGCACCCGCGGCGATGAGCGCGGCTGGTGCCCAGCCCGCAGGCCAGGCGGCAGACCCAATGAGCAAGCAAGCGAGCAACAAGCAATGAGCGGTGAAGTCGACGTCTATGGTGTGTTTGTCCCGAGCCTGCTGGCGTGGATGCTGGTGGCGTTCGTGATCACGGCTTGCGCGCGCGCCGTGCTGGCGCGTGTGGGTTTTTATCGGCTGGTCTGGCACCGGTCCCTGTTCAATCTGGCGTTATATGTGATCGTCCTGGGCGGCATCGTCCACCTGGTCTATCGGCTGCAGTCATGAAACTGAATCTTCGTACGCTTGGACCCATCGTCCTTACCCTTGTCGTCACCGCGGTCGCGGTCGTCGTCGTCAAGCACCTGTGGGATTACTACACGGTGGCGCCATGGACCCGCGACGGCCATATCCGCGCGGACGTGGTGCAGATCGCGCCGGACGTGTCCGGGCTGGTGACCAAGGTCCTGGTCAAGGACAACCAGCGCGTGCAACGCGGGCAGCCGCTGTTCGAGATCGACCGCGACCGCTTCGCGCTCGCGCTGCAGCAGGCCCAGGCCACCGCGGCGGCGCAGAGTGCCATGCTCGCGCAGGCCCGCCGTGAGGCACGCCGCAGCCAGACCCTGTCCGAGGTCGTCTCCAAGGAAGTGGTGGAAGAAGGCCTGGCCAAGGTCCAGCAAGGCGAGGCCGCGCTGGCGCAGGCGCAGGCCGCGGTCAACCTCGCCAAGCTCAACCTGGAGCGCACCAGCGTGCTCAGCCCGGTCGATGGCTACCTGAACGACCGGCTGCCGCGACTGGGCGACTACGTCAACACTGGCCGCCCGGTGCTGTCGATGGTGGATGCGAACTCCTTCCACGTGGAAGGCTACTTCGAGGAAACCAAGCTGCACGGCATCCATATCGGCAATTCGGTGGACATCCGCATCATGGGCGAATCCCGCGTGCTGCATGGCCACGTGCAGAGCATCGCCGCCGGCATCGAGGACCGGGACCGCACCAACGGGTCCAACCTGTTGCCGAATGTGAACCCGACGTTTAACTGGGTCCGCCTTGCGCAGCGTATCCCGGTGCGCATCGCGCTGGACGAGCCGCCCGCCGACCTGCGGATGGTGGCGGGCCGTACCGCGACCGTGTCCGTGCGCGAACCCTCGGCGCGGGACAAGGCGCAGGCCGAGCCGCAGGACCCGAAGGACCCGAAGGGCCAGGAGGGCCAGAAGGACAAGCTCGCGCTGGCCGGCAAGGGAGCCGCCAGCCAGGGAGGCGCGCAGTGAACACGTTGCGCAAAGCCCTGCTGCCGGCACTGGTGCCGCTGCTGTTTGCTGCCTGCACCACCGTCGGTCCCGACTACCATGTGCCGGACAACGCCGCCGTGAAGGCGGAAGCGGCCAACGGCCCGCTGCTCGGCACGAACAATCCCGCCGTATCGATTGCCGAGGTGCCCGATGGCTGGTGGCGCCTGTATGACGATCCCAAGCTCGACCAACTGGTGCAGCAGGCGCTCGTCGCTAATACCGATCTGCGCGTGGCAGCGGCCAACCTGAAGCGCGCCATCGCGGTCTACCACGAGGTGGAGGCGGAGAACCTGCCGGAAGCCAAGCTCTCCGCCAGCGCGGAGCGCGGGCAGATCGCCGGCGAGCCGCTGCTCAAGGAAGAGAAGATCCCGGCGATGAACTTTGGCGATGTCGGCTTCAAGGTTTCCTACCTGATCGACTTCTTCGGCAAGCTCGCGCGCGCCGATGAGGCGGCACTGGCCGGCGCGCAAGCCAGCCAGGCGGCGCTCGACCAGGCACGCGTTGGCGTGGTGGCCGAGACCGTGCGTGCCTACGTGCAGGGCTGCGCCGCCACGCATGAACTCACCGTGGCTGAGCATCAGCTGGAGTTGCAGCGCCGCGGCGTCGAGCTGGCCCGCAAGATGGTCGATGCCGGGCGCGGGCAGCCGGTGGACCTGCTGCGCTCCCAGGCCCAGGCCGACGTGCTGCGCGCTGCCTTGCCGCGCTTCAAGGCCGAGCAAGAGGGCGCGGCGTACCGGCTGGCGGTGATGCTGGGCAAGCCGCCCAGCGCCGCCTCACAGGCCGAGTACGCTTGCCACGAAGAACCCAGGCTGCGCCAGGCGCTGCCTGTGGGCGACGGCGCCGCGCTGCTCAAGCGCCGGCCCGACGTGCGCCAGGCCGAGCGCGAGCTCGCCTCGGCCACGGCCAAGATCGGTGTCGCCACGGCGGATCTGTACCCGTCCATCCGCATCGGCGCCTCCGCTGGCTTTACCGGCATCCTGGATCACCTCGGGCAAGCGCCGACCGCGCACTGGGGCTATGGTCCGCTGATCACCTGGAACATCCCGACCAGCGGCACGCGCGCCCGCATCCACGGCACCGAAGCCGGCGCCGAAGCAGCACTCGCCCACTTCGACGGCGTGGTGCTCAAGGCGCTGCGTGAAACGCAGTCGGCGCTGAGCAGCTATACGCGGGAGCTGGAGCGCACCCAGGCGCTGCGCGATGCTCGCGACAAGGCCAATGAAGTCGCACGGCAGAACCGCCAGCTTTACCAGGCCGGCCGCTCGCCGTACCTGTCGAGCCTGGACGCCGACCGCACGCTGGCCAGCACCGAGGCGTCGCTGGCGGCGTCGGAAAGCCAGGTGGCGCTGGACCAGATCAATCTCTTCCTTGCGCTGGGCGGTGGATGGCAAAATGCGCCCAAGGTCGAGTCGCGCACGATGAGCGAGTGAGGCGCATTGAACGCGCACTGAACGCGCGCTGGGCCGTCATCATGGTTAAAGCCATGCAAGCTTGCTTGCATGGCGCAAAGGAACACAAGCAGCATGTCTAACTTCTCTGGTTTCTCTTATCCCGCCCTCCGTAAAGCGCTGTCCATCGCGGTAGCCACGCTCGGCATCGTGGCATCGGGCGCTACGATGGCGCAGGAGCAGACCCTGCGCGTCGGCACCGTCAGCGGCCCGGACGCGCAGGTCTGGCAGGTAGTGCAAAAGGCCGCCAAGCGCCAAGGGCTCAACATCAAGGTCGTCGAGTTCAACGACTACGTGCAGCCCAACGCCGCGCTCGACGCCGGCGACCTCGACGCCAACAGTTTCCAGCACCAGCCCTACCTGGACAGCCAGGTGAAGCAGCGCGGCTACAAGATGGTGAGCGTGGGCTACACGTATATCTCCCCGCTGGGCATCTACTCGCAGAAGCTGAAGTCACCCAAGGACCTGCCGCAAGGCGCCAAGGTCGCCGTGCCCAACGACCCCTCCAACGAGAATCGCGCGCTGCTCTTGCTGGCCGCGCAAGGCGTGATCAAGCTCAAGAGCGGCGTCGGCACCAACGGCGTCAACGCAACGCCGCTGGATGTCAGCGACAACCCCAAGAAGCTGAAGCTCGTCGAGCTCGATGCCGCGCAACTGGCGCGCTCACTGCCCGACGTGGCAGCGGCGGTGATCAACACCAACTACGCGCTCGCCGCCGGCCTGCAGCCGACCCGCAACGCCATCGCGCTGGAAGACATCCACAGCCCGTACGCCAACATCATCGCGGTACGCACGCAGGACAAGGACAAGCCGTGGGTGAAGAAGCTGGTCGCCGCCTACCAGTCGGAAGAGGTGCGGCAGTTCATGAAGAACGAGTTCAAGGGTGCGATGGTGCCGTCGTTCTGATTGGGCGGGCTACCGGCAACATTCAATAGCCCCGGTTGCGCTGGCCCAACAGTCAAGCCCCTTTCGGATCGCAAGCTCCGAAAGGGGCTTTTGTTTGTGTTGTGGCAGGCGGCTACTCCCTTGGCATGAACGTGATGTTGACGCCGGGGGGCGCTACGCCGTTTTCGTCGCGCGGCAGCGGATCGGATCGCTCCACCGCGCGCAGCACGGCGTTGTCCCAGCCGGCATTGCCACTGGACTTGGTCAGCCGCACCGACAGCAGCGAGCCGTCCGGCGCCATGCGCACCGAGACCACCGCGGCCGGGTTGCCGGCAATCTCTTCGGCAAAGATGATGTTCGGCTTGACGCGGCGGCGCACGCGGTCCGCGTAGCCGGGCGAGGCATTGCCACCCGCACCGGCGCCTGTGCCCGCGCGGCTGCCCACGCCACCGGTGGTGGGGGCGCTGTTGGCCATGGCCTGCAGGCGCGCCAGCTCGCTCTGGCGCTGTTGCTTCAGTGCGGCCTGTCGCTCCGCTTCGCGCGCCTTGTGTTCGCGCTGATCAGCCTGCCTGGCTTCCTCGGCCGCTGCAGCCTGCTTGCGCTTCTGCGCCTGCAAGGCGATGTCGGCGTTCTCATCCGGCTGCGGTTTCACCACGGGTTCCGGCTCCACCGGCTTCGGTTGGACCACCGGCTGGGGCTGCGAGATGTCGGGCACCGTGTCCCACAGTTCCGCCTCCACGCCAGCCGGCGTGCGGCTTTGCCAGTGCACCCCGTAGTAGAGCAGCATGCCCAGCAGCAGGTGCATGAACAGAGCCAGCAGGAAACACTTCAGCGTTCCTCGCTCCTGTACCAGTTGATACGGATGGGCAATGGTCTTCATGACGCGCGGCAGGCCACGTGCGGGCGATGCATAGTCAATGCTCTGTCACTTTTGAATCACTCTTGAATCCCTCTCACATCCCAGTGAAGGGAGTCGGTGCGGTGCTTTGTGCGCGAACCCGCGCATGGCATCACTCTATGCAGCTTAGGTCGGCATCGTTGCGGTAGGCAAGCGGGATTCCGTGGGGGTGCCAGCCAGCGCCAGGTCCAGCCTGGCGGTTGGTCCGTCCCATCGCAATATTTACAGATCCCCACCGCACCGCTTGCACGCCTCAACCGCAACCTGACCCCAAAAAGTGCCGCCTCAGCCATCGCCCGCGCAGCGGCCGACGCCGCTTTGCCGGGCACGGTCTAAGCTATATGGGAAAGATCCCGCCCCCTTCCTTGCAGGGTGATTCGCCATGGCCGCTCGCTCCATTGCTTCCCTTTCCCTCAGCTTCGGGCTTGTCTCGATTCCAGTGAAGGTGTACGCCGCGACGGAAAGCAAATCGGGCGTCGGCTTCAACCTGCTGCACAAGGGGTGCGGCTCGCGCCTGAAGCAGCAGTACATCTGCCTGCGCGAGGACGTGGTGGTGGAGCGCTCCGAGATAGTGAAGGGCTACGAGTTCGAGAAGGATCACTATGTGGTCTTCGAGCCGGAAGAACTGGATGCGCTGGAGGCCGAGGCCCGCCATACGATTGACATCGTGTCGTTCGTGCCGGTCGGCGCGATCGATCCGATCTACTTTGACAATGCCTATTACCTTGGACCGGACAAGCGCGGGGCCAAGCCCTATGCCCTGCTGACCGAGGCGATGCGACAGACCGGCACCTGCGCGCTGGCCCAGTGGGTCTGGAAGGGCAAGCAGTACATGGTCCAGGTGCGCGCCGGGGACGATGGCCTGATCCTGCAGCAGTTGCTCTATGCCGACGAGGTGCGCTCCATGGCCGACCTGCATGTCGAGAAGGCGGAGGTGCATGCCGCGGAGCTGTCGCTGGCGCTGCAACTGATCGAGCAGAACACGGTGGCCAGCTACGACCCGGCTGCGTACGCGGACGAGGAGAAGGCGCGGGTGCTCGCGGCCATCGACAAGAAGATCGCGGGCAAGAAGATCACCGTGACGGAACATCGCGAGTCCAGCCAGGGCGCGGAAGTCATCGACCTGATGGAAGCGCTGCGCGCCAGCGTTCAGCAGCGCAAGCGCGCCGCGGGCAAAGCGGGCGCGGCGCCGGATGCGCCGAAGGCACGCAAGACCGCGCGCCGCGCGACGGCCGCTGCCCCGGCACCCGCGCCCGCGCGCCGCGCCGCAGGCAAGAAGTAATCGGGCAATGACGCTCTATACGATGCGCGAGATCCAGGCCTTGCTCGGCATCCCGCGCTCGGTTGCCGCCCGGCTGATCGCGGATGGCGTGGTCACGCCAAGCCGCGGCGCGCGGCGCGAATACCTCTTCACATTCCAGGACATGGTCATGCTGCGGACCGCCAACTCGTTGCACGAGGCGCAGATCCCGAGCCGCCGCATCTCGCGCGCGCTCTCGAGATTGAAGGCATCCAGAGGGCAGGAAGCGCCGCTGACTGGCGTGCGGATTCGCGCTATCGGCAACGAGGTGGCAACCCGTGACGCAGTCCGCCAGTGGCAGGCGGAATCGGGCCAGTTGCTGATGGACTTCGAGCCGGATGAGGCCGCCGCCGCCGTCCATTCCATTCATCAGGCTCCGGCCACCGAAGCGAGCGCCTGGTTCCAGGCAGGTTGCGAACTGGAGGCCGAGGCGCCCGACGAAGCGGAGCAGGCGTACCGCCGCGCGCTGTCGCTCGATGGGGGCTATCTCGAGCCCTATCTCAACCTGGGCTGCATGCTGTGCGACGCCGGCCACTTCGGCGAGGCCATCGCGCTCTATCGCTGTGGGCTTGCGCACCTCCCCCGCGAGCCGCTGATGCATTTCAACCTGGCGGTCGCGCTGGAGGATGACGGCCTGCAAGCAGAGGCGCTGGCCAGCTATGCGCATTGCATTGAACTCGCGCCGGAATTCGCGGATGCCCATTTCAATGCGGCCCGGCTGTATGAGTCGATGGGTGACGACATGCGGGCGATCCGGCATTTCAACGCGTACAGGAGGCTGCAGCCGCTTTGAAAAGCCAGCCGTCTTTTTGTAGGATCATCGCAAAGGAGGGTACTGAATCATGAAGCAGGAAAACTTTGCGCGAGCACCGTTTGCGCCAGGGCAACCTGTCCTTGGCGAAGTGGTGGCCGTTGGCGCGATCCGCCCGGAAGCGGGCGACCTCGTTGCCGTGCGAAGCCGGATCGATCCACAGGTCGAATTCAACACGCGCCTGACACTGCCTGTGCCCGACGGCACGTGGAAAGCCGTGGTGTTCAGTATCGATCGCGCCGGCTGCGCGCTGGTGGAGTTCGGCGGCGTCAAGCTGGACGACGAGGTAGAGATTTCGATGGATCACTTCGTGTCGGTGCTCAAGTGCATACCGCCGCAGTGACGCAGTGAAGCTCCTGGCGCGACGCGACGGCGCGTAGCGATAGCCGGCACGGAAGGGGAGCCCGGAAAGGCGCCGCCACTCCATGCCGGCGATCATGCTAGCTGTGCTAGCCCACGGTCACGGCGATGCGGCGAGGGCGCGCCTCGTCGCGGCGCGGGATGGTCAGCTTCAGCACGCCGTCCTGCAGGTTCGCCTCGATCTTCGTGGCGTCCAGGTCCGGGCCCAGCGCAAAAGTCCGCGTGAAATGCGGCTGCCGGATCTCGGCATGCTGGATGCGCAGGCCCGCTGGCGTGGGCACCACGGCCTCGGCATCGATCTGCAGGTTGCCATCATGGACATTCACTTGCAGCTTGTCCCTGGAGACGCCGGGAAGATCCGCCCATAGCACCACGCCAGCAGGGGTTTCGTAGATGTCCACTGCAGGCACCAGCGGCGTCCTGGACGCGGACTTTTCGTCTTGCCGCTGCGTGACCGCGCTCTCGTCGCGCCTGGCGACTTGTGTCATATCGGTCATGGCAATCTCCTGGTGTTACTGAACGGTGATCGCGCGGGGCTTGGACGCCTCCCGCTTGCTTACGCTGATCGACAGGCAACCGTTGGCGTAGCGCGCATTGACCTTGTCGGGGTCCGCCGTCTGCGGTAGTTCCACGACTCGCCGGAACGTGCCGGCAAACCTCTCCTGCGCATAGGGCCGCACCTCCGGATCGTTGCCCGAAACCACCGGCTCGCGCTCGCCGGCGATGGTCAGCAAGCCCTTGTCGATCGAGACTTCGAACTTGTCCTGCGGGATGCCGGGGGCAAATACGACGATCTCGATCGATTCGTCCGTCGCGCCGATATTGAGCGGCGGGAACGCGCCGTAGCGGGCCGAGCGCAGGCTGGACGGAAAGCCGCCGAACAGGCTCGCCATTTGCCGTTGCAGGCGATCGAATTCGCTGAAGAGGTCCGTGCCATAGAAGGGATCGCTCATGATCGTTTCCTCCTTCAAGCGGGCAAGGCGGTGAACAGGCGAATGGGCTACTGCCCACCCCCATGCCCTGAGCCACTACGAAGAATGCAGCGCTTGATATCGCGACTGCCCGGGCGAAATCAAGTTAGTACTTTTCCGGGAATTTTCAAGAAGGCGTCAAGAGGGCGTCAAGAGGGACCACTCATTGCCACATTCCGGCCGGTCGGTGGGCAGAGACTGTATGCCCTCACATCGGATCACAACGCGCATGCAGGTTCCTTGGTTCTGAGCCGACGTCGGGTAGACGTTACCTGGTTCGCTATCCCCCCCTTGCGGCTATTGGCTGGCAGGAACCCCTCATTGTGCAAATTGTCTATACGGCATATCGCCCTTTATCGGGGAGATGCCAAATGGCTGCCACGCAAGCAGGGGCGATGCCCCTCTCCGATCAGGACGCTCGGCGCCAGTTGCGCCGAGCCGTCATCGCCAGCACGATCGGTACCACGATCGAGTGGTACGACTTCTTCCTCTACAGTACGGTGACCGGCCTGGTTTTCGCGAAGCTGTATTTTCCGGAGTCGGATCCGGTCGTCGGCACACTGCAGGCTTTCCTTATCTATGCGGTCGGCTTTGTAGCACGGCCGGTAGGCGCGGCCATTTTCGGCCACTACGGCGATCGCATCGGACGCAAAGCCACGCTGATCGTGACACTGTTGTTGATGGGCCTCGCCACGTTTGCCGTGGCCTTTGTCCCTACCTATGCAGAGATCGGCATCTGGGGCGCCGTCGCGCTCACGGTGCTGCGCTTCATTCAAGGTGTGGGCGTCGGGGGCGAATGGGGTGGCTCGGTCTTGATGTCGATGGAATGGACCCGCACTAACGCGCATCGCGGCTTCGTCGCATCTTGGCCCCAGTTCGGGGTGCCGGCGGGACTGTTCCTGGCAAACCTGGCAGTGCTGGCCATGAGCGAGATCTCTGGCAGCGGCTTCCTCACCTGGGGCTGGCGAGTGCCGTTCTTCATCAGCATCGTACTGGTCGCGATCGGCTTCTACATCCGCTTGAATATCCTCGAGACGCCTATCTTCGCGCGGCTTTTGGCCGAGGGCAAGATCGAGAAGACGCCGATGCTTGAGGTGTTGCGCCGCCAGCCGAAGGACATCCTTCTCGCGGCCTTTGCCCGCATGGCCGAACAGGCACCTTTCTACGTCTTCACCGCCTTTGTCTTCACCTATGGCGTGTCGACACTGGGCGTGACACGCAACCTGTTGCTGACGGCGGTGCTGGCGGCTTCGGTGCTGGAATTCGGCACCATCCCGTTCTTTGGCCATGTTTCCGATCTGATCGGGCGTCGGCGGATGTACATGATCGGTGCGGCCGTGGTCGGCGTATTCGGTTTCCTCTATTTTGCGATGGTCGGCACCAAGGATCCGATGTGGATCTTCTTGGCCATTGTGCTCTCGCTGGTACCGCATTCGATGATGTACGGTCCCCAGGCCGCTTTGATCGCTGAATCCTTCACGGGGCGCCTGCGTTACAGCGGCGCGTCCTTGGGCTACCAGCTGGCCTCGGTCATTGCCGGCGGCCCTGCGCCGCTGATTGCAACCGCGCTCTTCGCTTACTACCATTCGGGCTATGCAATCGCGAGCTATATCCTGGCGTGCGCGGCGATCAGCCTGATCGCCGCTTCGCGGCTGGGCGATTACACGAACAAGGACATCTCACAGGAATACGATGACGCGCCGACGACGGGCGATAGCGGACACGCGACCCCAGTTGCATGATCGATCCGCTTGCCGCTGCTCCGGTCAACGCGCCCGGGTAAGAGGCTCAGGTCGGGTCCAGTACCTCATGGTGGCGTTGAAGCGGTTGCCAGCACGGCCTCGCCATGCACGGTGGCGAAGACATCGGCCTGCGGCACATCCTGCGGTGCAACGGGAAAACCCCTGGGTGACGCAGAGACGGCGTCTGCCTGTTCTCGTCGGGAAGCATGAGGTGCCGCGCAAGATCGTCACCGACCAGTTGCTCGGTTAATCGGCGCTGAAGGCTGAGATCTTCGAGCTGGCGGGCGTCAAGTACGTCTGAAAGCCTGACGTTCACCGGCGATGACTCTCCGATGGTGAACCTGATGTTGTCGGTGATGGGTGCCTTCGCCGAATTCGAGTGCGCGCTGCTCCGCGAGCGTCAACGTGAGGGGACCGCGCTGGCGAAGCAACGCGGAAGCCTATCGCGGCCGCAGGCCATCGTTGTCTGAGGTGCAAGTTGCCGAGCTGCGCCGCCGCGTGGAGGCCAGCGAACGCAAGGCCCAACTCGCGCGCGACTACAGCATCAGTCGCGAGACGCTGTATCAATATCTGCGCTCGACCAAGTAAATCTTGCTCTGTGAATTGTTCACCCAGGCACAGCGCTTCCAGCTGTACGCCTGAGGGCGCCTCGGGCACAGGGCACGACTGATGAGCACAACTTTAGTTGAAATTTAGAGACAACTTTAGTCGTGTGAGCGATTCGCCGCCCCCGGGCGGCCTTCTTGCCACATCGCTCCATGCCAGTCATTACCAATATCGGCATGCGCTTTCGGACCCCGGATCGCGCCGGTGGAGCAGTTGGCCCGTCGTCGCGGCCGCCGTCAGCCTCACCCCAGACCTTCAGCAGCACGATTACCGTCTGCGGGGCGCTATTCCTGCGTTCGGCAAGCCGAACGAGACCGGCATCGGGATGACGGCCGGGTCTGTTACAGCGGTGCGGGCTGTGTCGGGGAGGGCTGCGTTGGCGCGGCCGGCTTCTTGTCGCTCGTGCCACTGTAGGTGAAGTACTTGGCCTTGGCGCCCTTGGCCCAGTACGCCAGGGTGAACTGCTTGCTGTCGCGCGCGTAAAGCACCTCGAGGCTGCCGTTGGCTGCCTCCCACTCGGCGTAGCCGTTCTCGGCATTGGGTTCGGTCTTGCGCTTAGACTCGTAGCGGGCGTCGAGCTTCTTGCTGACCTCTTCCAGCGCGGACCGATCGAACGTCAGGGAAATGAGCGCCACCGTGTCCTGGGCGTCGCAGTTCACGATCGCGCGGGTCAGGCCTGGCAGATTGAAGCGGTCCAGATGCTTGATCTCCACCGTGTCCCCGCCGGCCCACGGCGCCACGCCAGTCTTGACGCGATTGGGACCGGGCGTCATCCGAGCGCACTTGGTCTTGCCAAGCTCAAGGCCGAGGGGCGCCGCATCCTTGCCTGGCGGTTGTGCGTAGGCGGCGATCGACGCCAATAGGAGGGCGGAGAGGAGGGTGGCCTTCTTCATCATGGTTTTGGCGAGATTCAGGAATTCGAAACGGATATGAAGGAGATTTTACGGCCTGATGCCGCCTCGCCCAACGCGCGCACGCTCTTTATTCCCGTCCACTTTCGAACTGGTGAGAGGCAACGACCGTTACCCCGGCCGTAACGGCCGTTCGCACAACCTCGTCGGGGCGGCAGTCATCGAGGAAATGCTCCCCGTAATGTGCGTCGGGAAAGCTGTCATTGAGCTATGACCGGCGTGCCAGATTCTGACCCATTGCCCGCAGCCCGCGGGCAATTACTGACCGTCGCCGAGAGGGAGGATGGCCAGATCAATGGAGGCTGCCGCACGCACGCCAATGACGATCAGGGATAGTAGGCCTGCGAAGCGGGCGATTATCTTGGCCAGGACCCGTGCCATCTCCGGTGGCAAGGCATCGTCCTGCTTGACGTCTAAGCCACTGCCGTGGGGTATGGCGGGGAAATTTGCTTTGTTTGCCATGGCGCTGGCTCGAACCGGGTCATGCTGCCTGGGGTTCGGCCGGACGAATGCAGTGAGTTCGTCCGCTGGGTTCCTCGATTACGAGATCGACGCCATGGCGCACCGCTAGGGTTTTTCCAACACGCACGGCTTCATCCTGGCATTCGAATTCGAGGATTGCTGTAACTGTGCCACGGACTTTCAAGATCCAGCCAGTATGCCCGGCACAAACCATCAAGTCTCTTCGCATTGCAGTTCCTCCTGAGGGATGACTGGAGTGTAGGAAAGGCAGGTCATAAGTGCCGTCGGGCAACGTCCTACCTGGCTGGCGGCACCTCTGAAAGCCGTGTTGGAAGAGGCTGACGATGCGGCAAGGCGGCCGCTAGTTAGCGCCCTTTGCCGATAGTGTCCAGAAAGCGGCGCCCGTGGCTGGTGAGGTGCAATTGCCCTTGGTCATATCCCGGCCCATCCAGTGCACGAGTTGCTGACGTACCAGAGCACTGAGGTTTGCGGGGTCTAGTTCGGGCTTCTCGTCAGTGTTATCGAGAGCATCAAGGCGGCGATTTCATTTGGACTGAGCATCTTCGTCTCCAGATTCGTTCTGCTTGAGGGGAGGGAAGCGCGCCGCACGCAAGGATGACAGAACGCGTGGGCTGGCGCCGTGGCGGTCATGCTGTCGACTGCAGCCATTGCCAGTAGTCGCATTGCTCTGTCACGGTGACCGGCAACACACTCGCTTCGCAGCAGTCAAAGATTTCCACGATGTCGAACTGAGTCGTCACCTCGCGGCCCATACTTAGACGATACGCGCGCAAGCCGTCATGCACTTGCGGAGAGCTGCCGATGGCGTACACATTCAGGCTCGATCCGTGACAGTGCGGATACAGACCTTCCAGAGCCAGCACTTCCCGAATTTGGCAAAGCGCTTTGAAGAAGCCAGTTGCCGTCACATCGATGGCCTGATCACGATAGTGAGCCTGCAAGCGACAGTTTGGGAATTTGCCAGAACCTCGAAAGCGAATCCCCTCTTTGTCATGGCCACCAATTAGCATGGTGTGAAAATTGAACATGGCATGAGACGAACGAAGCCCGGCCCGATGGGCCTGTTCTCGTTATTCAGGGATAACCGAAGTGTAGGGCGCCAGCAGCGCAATCCACCCAAGTTAAGCAGCGCAAAGAAGGCCGCGATTGATCAACGCAAGGTCTTGACACGTGAGGAGATTTGA